>DAOTXI010000462.1:0-23754 GCA_034435475.1 Anaerolineales bacterium | reverse complement strand
GTATGGATGAACTGGCGGGGTATCCGACCAGATGCCCGCACGGGGAGCCGATTCCCTCGAAGGCGGGAGTCATGCCCGAGGTCCGCGATGAAGCGCTGGTGAATGTACCCTCCGGTTCGGACTGTGTTGTGAGTCGCGTCCGCACCCATGATTTGGACAAACTCCGTTACATCGCCGAGATCGGGCTTGTGCCGGGAACGCCTTTCCATTTGTTGAGTTGCGCGCCGTTCAAGGGACCCTTGAAACTCGAAATGAAACCGCACGATCATATCATCGGGTACGAGTTGTCGCAGTCGTTATGGGTGGAGGTATCGAAACGCGGCGCGGGGAATAAACTGCCGCCGAAAACGCTTTCCAAATAAATCCGTTTCAAACTGGAATAACAATTCAAGATGTGTTAGACTGAAAGTGCTTTCATAACGCTTTCAGCCATCATGCCTAAATCAAAAAAATCCCCCACGATCTATGATGTCGCAAAAAATTCCGGCGTGAGTATTTCCACCATCTCGCGCGTCTTGAACGCGCCAGATAAGGTCAACCCGGAGACCCGCACCAAAGTGATGGAGGCGATTGACCAGTTGGGATTCGTGCCCAAGGCGGAGGCGCGCGCCCGCGCCATGAAGTATTCGAACCGAGTGGGCGTCATCACACCCTTCTTTACCGCGCCCTCCTTTGTTCAACGCCTGCGCGGCGTGGCGGGAACTCTCTCCCGCGCGAACTATGAACTTGTGATCTATCCGGTTGATTCGGTGGAGCATATGCAGGGATATATTTCCTCCATCCCCATCATGGGCAACCTCGACGGGCTGATCATCATGTCGCTTGCCATCGAAGAAAAGGATGTGCGCCGCCTGATTGAAAACGGGATGCAGACGGTCCTGATCGAGTTCTCGCATGAAGAGTTGAACAGTATCGTCATCAACGATGAAATGGGCGGGAGAATGGTGGCGGAGTACCTGATTAAAAAGGGACACAAGTCTTTTGGCTTTCTTGGCGACATCGAACCGCCGGAACGATATGCCATTCACCCTGTAAAGTCCCGTCTTGAGGGGTTCAGAACCGTGGTGGAGGAAGCGGGGCTTCCCCTTCCCAGGAAGAACATCAAACAGGCGCTTTACTCGCAGGAAAATTCGCGGCAGGCGGCGTATGAGCTTTTGAGCATGAACAATCGTCCGTCTGCTGTTTTTGCCGCGTCGGATATTCAAGCGTTGAGCGTGATGAAGGTTGCGCGTCAATTGAAGTTGCGCATCCCAGATGATCTTGCCATCATCGGTTTTGACGACATTGACATGGCAGATTATGTGGACCTGACCACGATCCGCCAGCATCTGGACGAGTCGGGCAGGCTTTCGGCTGAGATGGTGCTTGCCCGCATCAGCGATCACGGGCGTGCTTTGCAACACATCAATCTGCCATTGAATCTGATCGAACGCGCCACCGCCTGAGACTTGGCGGAATGGGGTTGTGCAATTCTTCTCAAAACCTGAAAATCACTTTAATTTGCTTATTGACTTAAAAAAGGGATGTGCTATACTTAATTATGAAAGTGCTTTCATAAAAACTCTTTCACCTGTCAATTTGAACGGATCGTTCCCTACCCGGAGGTGCCTCCCAAGAAATTGAACATAATCCCCCTCTTAACAAAAACCGAAATACCATCCATTTCCAATCTTTTCAAGGAGAGAAGAATGAAAAAAGTTTTATGGCAAGTTTTGGCTCTAATGCTGGTTGCCTCCATGCTTCTTGCCGCATGTGGCGGCGGCGCCCCCGCAGAAACAGAAGCAGCCCCTGCAACAGAAGCGGCTGCGACCGAAGAAGCCCCCGCAACAGAAGCGGCTGCAACTGAAGAAGCGGCAATGGCTGAAGTTGACTTCGCCTACCCCGCTGGCGGCGCTTTGGAGGAAGCCCTCAAGGGCACCTATGCTGGAACCGTTGTCACCGTTGATGGCGCATTCGAAGGCAACGACCCCGACGGCGTCAAGTTCGACGAATCCGTCAAGGCGTTTGAAGAAGCCACCGGCATTGACGTCAACTACATTGGCAATAAAGAATTCGAAGCCACCATCTCCGTGCGTGTCGACGCCGGTGATGCCCCCGATATTGTTGACTTCCCCCAGCCCGGTAAAGCCGCGCAGTTCGTTGCCTCTGGCAATATCGTCCCGGTCAGCGATTATCTCTCTGACGAATGGCTGACCCAACAGTACAACCAGAGCTGGCGCGACATGGTTACCTTTGACGGCGCCGAAATGGGCGTGTTCCACCGCTTCAACGGCAAAAGCCTGGTCTGGTATCCCAAGAAAGCCTGGGATGAGGCCGGCTATCCGATTCCCCAAACCTGGGAAGAATTGATCGCGTTGAATGACCAGATCGTTGCCGACGGCGACACCCCCTGGTGCATCGGTATCGAATCTGGCGCTGCCACCGGATGGGCTGCCACTGACTGGACCGAAGAAATGATGCTCCGCACCACCTCGCTTGAGAACTACGATGCCTGGGTTGCTGGCGACCTCAAATTCGACTCCCCCGAAGTCAAGAAGGCCATTGAAACCTGGAGCGCGATGTGGTTCAACGATGCCTATGTCTACGGCGGACGCTCCTCCATCGTGACCACCTTCTTCGGCGATTCCCCGACCCCCATGTTCGATGCCGACGGTCCCAAGTGCTGGATGCACAAACAGGGTAACTTCATCACCGGCTTCTTCCCCGAAGGTACCGTGGCTGGTGAAGACTACGGCTTCTTCTACTTCCCGCCAGTCGATCCCGCCTTTGGCAAGCCCTTCCTCGTAGCGGGCGACTCCATGTACATGTTCAATGACCGCCCCGAAGTCCGCGCGTTGATGGAATACTTCACCGTGCCTGAATCCGCGAATGGCTGGCTCCAGGGCGGCGGCGCGTTGGCTGCCCACCAGACCGCCACTCCTGATATGTACGGTGTGGAATTGGAAAAAGGCATTGCCGAACTCGTGGCTGAAGCAACCAGCTTCCGCTTCGACGCTTCTGACCTGATGCCGGGCGAAGTTGGCGCAGGCTCCTTCTGGGAGCACATCTCCAGCTATGTGGCGGGTTCTGAAGACCTCGACACCGCCATGCAGGCGATCGATGCGACCTGGCCGCAATAAGTAATGTAAAGAAGTAAAATGGCGGGGTGGAAGGTTAACAAGCCTTCCGCCCCCATTTTTATCCTTGTTCGCAAAGGAGATGAGCATGGAATCACAAACCGGAAAAGCTGCAGGGAATCAGTCGTTTTTTGGGGCTATCCTGGCTTTCGTTGGGCGCATCCTGTTGGCGGCGGGCATCCCATTGATTTCATTTTACGTTTTATATCTTGGATTCCTCTTCCTGCGGGATAGCAAAGCTCCACGGGAGATCATCGTCCTTGTCGCGATCATCTGGGGGGTGGGGGGCGTTGGGCTTTTGTATTGGGTCTTCAACTGGCTTGTGGAAAAACTCCCCGACCAATGGAGGGGAAAATTAATACCCTTTGTTTTCGTGGGACCCGCCATGGCGATCCTCGCCTGGTATTTGGCGATCCCAACCTTGCGGACTTTATACATCAGCCTCTTCGACCGTAATGGACCGCCGGACGGGTTGAATCTCCTTCAGCAAATCTCGAGCGAGTCCTTCGTTGGTCTGAGTAATTATGTTTCCGTCTTCACCGAGTCGCTGATGCTCGAAGCCTTTCGCAATAATGTGATGTGGATCATCTTCGGCAGCACTTTCTCGGTGATATTCGGCCTTCTAATCGCAGTTCTTGCAGACCGCAGCAGTTTCGAAAAACTCGCCAAGTCGCTTATCTTTTTGCCGATGGCGATCTCCTTCGTCGGCGCAAGCATTATCTGGAATTTCATCTACGAATACCGCCCCGAGGGACAGACTCAAATCGGCTTGTTGAATTCAATTATCACTGGGTTGGGCGGCACACCTCACGCATGGCCCCAATGGGTGGATGTGGCTCCCTGGAACAACCTCTTCCTCATTGTGATTGTGATCTGGCTGCAGGCGGGCTTTGCCATGGTCTTATTTTCTGCGGCATTGAAGGGCATCCCCGAAGAACTAATGGAAGCGGGACGCATTGACGGGGCAAATGAATTCCAGATCTTCTTTGGCATCATGCTGCCCTACATTCGCGGCACGGTGATCTCTGTCTGGACGACGATCGTGATCTTCACCTTGAAAATATTCGACGTGGTCTGGGTGATGACGGGCGGGCAATTCGGCACGCATGTGATCGCCACCCAGTTCTATCGTCAATCGTTCACCAACCGCAATTCAGGCTTCGGCTCCGCCATCGCGATCGTGTTGCTGGTTGCTGTCATTCCCGTCATGATCTATAACTTGAGGCAATTCAGGGAGCAGGAGGCGTTCTCATGAACGGTCAAAAGAGGCAAAAAAAGTTTGGCAAATTATTCGTCAACCTGGCGCTCCTGTTTCTTATCGTGGTTTGGACGGTTCCGACCCTGGGCATCTTTGTTTCCTCGTTCCGCAACCGTGACAAGATAGACACTTCTGGATGGTGGATGATCTTCCCACATCGCGAATGGCAGCCGGTTCGTGAATTGGACCCGAAAGCGCTGGGGCTCGACCCGAACGGAGTCATGGTCATCGAGGGAGTCTCCGGCACGTTCGAAGAATTTCGCGCCGGGATTCAAACCGAAGATGGAAAACAGATCACCTGGATCGGGAACAAACGCATTGGAAAGATCGAAGTGCAGGAACAGGTCTGGACGGTGGACTGGGATTTTTCCCTTGATAACTACAGGCAGGTGCTTGGCGGGCAGGATTTCGAATTCAAACGCCCGGACGGCAGTGTGGAAGTTGTGCCCGGCGATAATATGGTCAACGCCTTTTTGAACAGCCTTGCGGTTGCGATTCCATCCACGGTCATCCCGATCTTGATCGCTGCATTTGGCGCTTACGCCTTCGCCTGGATGAAAGTCCCGGGGCGCCGCGCGATGTTTATCATGGTTGTGGCGCTTCTGGTCGTGCCGCTTCAGATCGCCCTCGTTCCGATCTTGCGCGACTATAAAGCCCTGAACCTGAACGGGACCTTCCTTGCCATCTGGCTGGCACATACCGGCTTTGGACTTGCATTGGCGACCTACCTGCTTTACAACTACATCAGTTCATTGCCGCGTGATATTCTGGAGTCCGCTTTTATTGATGGCGCCTCCCATTTCACCGTATTCACAACGCTGGTGCTTCCATTATCCGTCCCGGCGCTTGCCTCCTTTGCCATCTTCCAGTTCCTCTGGGTCTGGAACGATTATCTGGTCGCGTTGATCTTCCTCGGCGGCAACCCCGAGTTTGAACTGGTCACCCAGCGCATGGCAGCCATCGTCGGCGCGCGCGGGCAGGATTGGCACCTGCTGACCGCGGGGGCGTTCGTATCCATGCTGCTGCCGCTTATCGTATTCTTCAGCCTCCAACGTTTCTTCGTACGCGGATTGCTGGCGGGCTCAGTCAAAGGTTAACTTGGAGACAAGTGGACTGGGCAGCCCCAGTCCACTTTTTTTATTATGACAACTTTGAATTTTCCAAAAGGGTTTGTTTGGGGCGTGGCAGCCTCTGCCTATCAGATCGAAGGCGCATCCAGGGAAGACGGGCGCGGCGAAAGCATCTGGGACCGTTTTACCAAAACGCCATATCATGTGACGAGCGGTGAGAATGCCGAAAAAGCCTGCGACCATTATCATCGCATGACCGATGACGTCGGGACGATGGCAGAGTTCGGGTATCCCTATTACCGTTTTGCCGTTTCATGGTCGCGCGTAGTGCCGGGCGGCGAAGGTAAAGCCAACAAAAAAGGGCTCGATTTCTATGACCGCCTTGTGGATGAAATGCTCAAAGCGGGCATTCAACCTAAAACCACCCTCTACCATTGGGACCTGCCTCAAAACCTTCAGGATAAGGGCGGATGGGCAAACCGCGAAACAGTGGATCGCTTCGCCGAGTACGCCAGCCATGTCTTTGACCGCCTCGGAGACCGCGTCCGGTTCTGGTCCACACATAATGAGCCGTGGGTGGCCGCCTTTTTGGGGTACGCCACAGGCTTTCACGCGCCGGGCATCTGCGATTACTCGCAGGCATATCAAGCCGCCCATCATTTATTACTTGCCCACGGGCGCAGTGTGCAGATATTCCGTCAGGGAGGTTATAAGGGTGAGATCGGGATAATCTTGAATCTCAATGGATTGATCCCCGCCAGCAATAGCCAGGCAGACATTGACGCAACACAACGCGTCCACGATGAGACACATGCCCTGTTCCTCGACCCGATCTACAAGGGCACGTATCCCCAAAAATTATTCGACTTCATCGGCTCTCACCAGCCGAAAATTAAATCCGGCGATATGGAACTGATCGCCCAGCCGACGGATTACCTCGGACTCAACTACTACAACACAGATTATGTTTCGTATGACGTCTTCGGCGGCTTGAACAAAGCCCGCCTCACCCCATACAGCGCCCCGGGCTGGGGACGCACAGAAATGAACTGGGGCATCGACCCGGACGGCATCAAACGCGAGTTGATCCACGTGAAGGAAAATTACGGCAGTCCGAAGATCTACATCACCGAGAACGGCTGCGCCATGCCGGATGTGCCCGATGCCAAAGGCTTCGTCGCCGATTGGGACCGCATTAACTACCTGCGGGCGCACATTCATAAGGTTCACGAAGCCATCGAAGCGGGCGTGAATGTTCAAGGCTATTTCACATGGAGCATCTTCGATAACTTCGAATGGGAACGCGGCTATGGACCGCGCTTCGGTTTGGTGCGCGTCAACTATGAAACAATGGAACGTATTCCCAAACAAAGCGCGTATTGGTTCCGCGAAGTCGTTCAACAAAACTCCATTACGGTTTAGACCATGAAAAACAACCTCTGGTACAAGAATGCAGTCTTCTATCAAATTTCCGTCCGCGCCTTCAAGGACAGCAATGGCGATGGACGCGGCGACCTGCAAGGGCTGACCCGGAAACTCGATTATCTGCAAACTCTGGGCGTGGATTGCATCTGGCTGATGCCCATTTACCCTTCGCCCCTGCGCGACGATGGCTATGATATTGCCGACTACTACAGCGTGGATTCCGCCTATGGGTCGCTGGACCAGCTCAAAGTCCTGATCGAAGCGGCGCATTCGCGCAACATCCGCATCATCATGGACCTGGTGCTGAATCACACCTCCGATGAGCATCCGTGGTTCCAGTCTGCGCGGTCTGACAGAAATTCACCGTATCGTGATTACTATGTCTGGAACGACGACAATAAAAAATACGCGGATGCGCGCATCATCTTTCAGGATGTGGAAAGTTCGAACTGGACGTGGGATGAAAAAGCCGGTCAATATTTCTGGCATCGTTTTTATGCGACCCAGCCCGATTTGAATTTTGACAATCCGCTGGTTCAGGATGAAATGCTCAATGTGGCGCGCTTCTGGCTGGGCATGGGCATTGACGGCTTCCGTGTGGATGCGCCGACTTATCTTTTCGAACGCGAAGGTACGAACTGCGAGAGCCTGCCCGAGACGCATGCTTATCTCAAACGTTTTCGGAAGTTGCTGGACGCGGAATTTCCCGGCGCGATCATGCTGGCAGAGAGCAACCAGTGGCCCCGCGAGTTGATCCAGTATTTCGATAAGGGTGATGAATTCCATATGGCGTTTCATTTCCCGCTTATGCCGCGCATCTATCTGGCGCTTGCGCAGGGGGATGGGAGCGCGATCTCGAACATTTTGAAGGACACACCCTCCATCCCCGAGAATTGCCAGTGGGCGATCTTTCTGCGCAATCACGATGAACTATCGCTGGAGATGGTATCGGAGGAGGAACGCGGCTTGTTATGGCGCGAGTATGCGCCCGAGCCGCGCATGAAATTCAATCTTGGCATCCGCCGCCGCCTTGCGCCCTTGCTGGATAACAACCGCCGCAAGATCGAGCTGGCAAATTCGCTGCTCTTTACCCTGCCAGGTGCGCCCGTTATCTACTACGGCGACTAGATCGGCATGGGCGAAAACCTCGATCTTTCCGACCGCAATGGAGTCCGCACGCCGATGCAGTGGGATGATTCAGATCATGCCGGTTTCACCACAGGCACGCCTTTTACCAAACCGGTTCGAGGCTATCAACAAGTGAATGTTGCCAGTCAATTAAAGGACCCAACCTCCCTCTTTCACGCCATTCAAAAGATGATCGCATTGCGCAAAAAACATGCTGCATTTGGCGGCAGCGGCTTGCAATGGGTCGAAACCGGCAACCCGGCTGTGGCGGCATACTCTCGCGAGCATGAGGGTGATATGATACTTGTGCTTAACAACCTGAGCGCTTCCGTTCAAATGGCGGAAATTCCCCCTGTGTATCGTTTCATGGCGCAGGACCTGTTCACGGGAAAAACCTCACGGCTTGGAGAGACCATCACAGTTGAACCACATGCCTATCACTGGATGCAGATGACGAATGAATAACAACAACTCCATCAGCTTATACGGCGCCATCGAAGGCGGCGGGACGAAATTCATTTGCGCGGTCGGCAATGGACCGGGCAATATCCGCGCCGAAGCGAGGTTCGAGACCTCCAGCCCGGAGGAGACGATGGCTTGCGTGATCGAATTCTTCCGGCAGCAGGAGCAGAAACTGGGAAAACTCTCCGCCATTGGATTTGCCTGTTTCGGTCCGCTTGACCCGGATCCGGCTTCTTCCACCTATGGACACATCCTGCCGACGCCCAAACCGGGGTGGTCGAATGCGGATGTGGTCGGCATGTTGCGCAGCGAATTCGATGTGCCAATTACCTTCGATACCGATGTGAACGGTGCGGCGCTGGGCGAATGGCGCTGGGGCAAGGCGCAGGGATTGGATACGTTCATCTATCTTACCGTCGGCACAGGCGTGGGCGGAGGCGCATTCGTCGAAGGCAGGCTTCTGCATGGGTTGATCCACCCTGAGATGGGGCATATCCTCCTCAAACACGATACAGAAAAAGACCCATTCGGCGGCATTTGCCCATTTCACGGCGACTGTTTTGAAGGGCTGGCTTCGGGCGTTGCCATGGAAAAACGCTGGGGTGTGCGCGGTTCCATGCTTGCGCCAGAACACCAAGCCTGGGACCTGGAAGCGGATTACATCGCGCAGGCACTGGCAACCTACACCTTCGCCCTGTCGCCGCAGCGCATCATCATCGGCGGCGGCGTCGGCTCACTGGGGCATCTCCTGCCCAAGGTCCAAAAACGGACGCGGGAACTCATCAACGACTATGTTCAATCGCCGGTCATCCTTGAACACATCGAAACCTATATCGTCAATCCCGGTTTGGGAAACCGCTCCGGCATGTTGGGCGCGATTGCGCTTGCCGAACAAACTTGGCAAAAGGCGACATGATCGAAATAAATCAACTTGGGACCGAAGCGCAACATTTGCTTGCAAGAATCCTGCCGCGTATGGAGCAGGCGTTCAAAAGCGCCATCGCCAAACAGCCGCAGGCATGGGCGCAATTCATTACGCGCCTGCGCGCAGGTTTTCCCGCCCTGCTTTCGATGTATGCCGATGTGTACAGCGACCGCTACGATTTCTTTTTTCATCTTGAAGACCTTGTAACCAGCATGGCGCGTTCGTGGTTCGCGCGCCCGCAGGACTTGCGTGATCTCGATGAAGCGCGTGAACAAAACCCGCATTGGTTCCAATCGAATCAAATGCTGGGCGGCGTTTGTTATGTGGACCTGTTTGCCAACAACCTCGAAGGCATTCGCAAAAAGATTCCCTACTTCAAAGAACTTGGGCTCACCTATCTTCATCTCATGCCGCTCTTCAAAGCGCCCGACGGCGAGAACGATGGCGGCTATGCCGTCAGCAGTTATCGCGAGGTACATCCGCCGCTTGGCACCATGAAGCAGCTTTCATCTCTTGCGCGTGATTTTCGTGAAGCAGGCATCAGCCTCGTTGTTGATTTGGTCTTCAACCATACTTCGGATGAACACATCTGGGCGCAACGTGCCAAAGCGGGTGATGAAGAATACATGGATTTCTACCGCATCTTCCCGAGCCGTGAGTTGCCCAGCCGCTACGAGCAGAATCTCAGGGAAATTTTTCCCGAAGAACATTCAGGCGCTTTTTCCCCGTTCGTTATCAACGGCAAAGAACATTGGGTGTGGACGACCTTCCACTCCTATCAATGGGACTTGAACTATGCCAACCCGGCCGTCTTCAACCGCATGGCAGAAGAGATGCTCTTCCTCGCCAACCAGGGCGTGGAAGTGTTGCGACTCGATGCGGTGGCTTTCATTTGGAAACAACTTGGTACCAATTGCGAGAATCTTCCGCAGGCGCATACGCTCATCAAAGCCTTCAATGCCGTCGCGCGCATCGCCTCGCCTGCGCTCATCTTCAAATCGGAAGCCATCGTCCACCCTGATGATGTCGTCAAATATATTTCATTGGAAGAATGTCAAGTCTCATATAACCCCCTGCTAATGGCATTGCTATGGAATTCGCTCGCCACACGCAAGACTCGTTTACTCTCGCAGGCATTGGCGTATCGCTTCAAACTTCCACAGGGGACGGCATGGGTCAACTACGTCCGTGTGCATGACGACATTGGCTGGACGTTTTCCGACGAAGACGCCGCCCAGTTGGGAATCAATGGCTACGATCACCGCCGCTTCCTCAACGAGTTCTATCGTGGGCGTTTCCCTGGCAGTTTCGCGCGCGGGTTGCCCTTTCAGGAGAATTTTGTCACCGGCGATTGCCGCATCAGCGGGACTTGCGCGTCGCTTGCCGGGCTTGAAAAAGCTTTGCATGAAGAAGGCGAAAAGGAAGTGGAACTTGCCATTCGCCGCATTTTGTTGATCCACGGCATTATCATCACTGTGGGCGGAATCCCGCTTCTTTACCTCGGCGACGAGATCGGCACGCTCAACGACTATTCCTACCGCGACGACCCCGCCCGCGAGCGTGACAGCCGCTGGGTACACCGTCCGCGTACAGATTGGGAGAAATACAAGAAACGCAAAAACCTGCATTCGCTCGAAGGGCACATCTTCCACGGCTTCCGCTCGATGATCGAACTGCGCAAGGCACATGCGGTCTTTTCAGACGGCGAATTGGAGGCGATCGCGACGAACAACGATCATATTCTGGCATTCATGCGCAGTCATGCCGGGAAGCGGGCAGTGATCTTCGCCAACTTTTCCGAAGTCCCACAGACCGTTCCGCGCCGCGTCATCGAACAATATTCGATCACCTCGCTCAAAAAATTGCACGGAAGGAACCACGTCTCGCCGAAGAACATCCTTGTTTTAGAGCCGCTGGATTTGGTGGTATTTGGGTAGGAGACAAAATCTATATAAGACAGGACTTACGCAAAACTCCCAAAATCTGATCGCCGACGAATGAGCTTGCGTAAGTCCAATAAGAGTCTGAAAACTCGTTGCACAAAGGTCATGAGGTTGATCCTTATGACCTTTTTATTTTTGCAGCGATTTAATCCATATTGCTCCCTTAGAAACTGTTTCTTAACTTCTTTTTTGGACACGGACAACACGGATTGCGCTGATTGACACGGAAAAAACCTCTTAATATCCTGCCTTGTTCCGTGTTTTCCGTGAAATCCGTGTACAGAAGATAAGACGATCAGGACTTAAGAAACGCTCTCTAAGTGAGTGTTTTAAGATTTGCCCGCATTGCGCGTAAGCGACATTCTCTACCATCGCTGGATGCGCCAGAGAGCGCATCTTATGCATTTCAAGAGAGCAAAAAGGACTTTTAAAACACTCCCTAAAAAGGGGGAGTGCCGAATTCCCGGGGAAACATAACGAAATGTAACAAAAGTTACAGACCTATTTTGTCCAAATCAGTATCATGTATATCAAATAAGACAATACTTGTGAAAAAACACACATTACAAAGGAGAATGCCATGTCCAAGAACGACCAAGAGGAAGAGAAAGCCGCCACAAAATGGCAAATCATTTTCGACAACGTCTGGCTGTTGTTCATTCTTTCGTTAGCCATCAGCGGGTTGATCTATAACCTGTGGGGCATTTACGACCTGCTCCATGTGCCGCCTGCCCCATAGAAAAAGGAGAATACGAATATGTTAGCCCCCGAAAAAATCTGGTGGAAGCCCATGGGCAGGATGGAAAAGACCTGGCTCACGGTTGCCTTTGTTTGGTGCGTGTTCCTGACGGTGATGATGCCGCTCTGGTATTTCATGGGCAAGCAGAACGTACCGACTGAAACCTACAAGACCACGCCGACAGACTTCGCCGCAAAGGTAAACGCCTTTGTGGAGCAATACAAGGTCGGCGAAGATGTCATCAACGGCATCACCCTGCCCGTGGTGGAAGCGCCCGCCGGTTCTGATGTGTACCTGCGCGCCAGCACCTGGCAGTGGTATCCCATTTTGCAGATGCGCAAAGGCGAGACCTACCGCCTGCATATCTCCTCGTTGGATTTACAGCACGGTTTCTCGCTTCAGCCAGTCAACATCAACCTGCAAGTTTTGCCCAATTATGATTATGTGGCAACCATCGTCCCCACCTCGACCGGCGATTTCACCATTGTCTGCAATGAATTCTGCTCGCTCGGTCATCACACTATGATCGGCAAGATCATCGTCAAAGAATCTGGAGAATGAAGATGGCTTCACTTTCCCAAACCTTCCCCTGGACATCCGGCGCGAAAGACGACTATCGCGTCTGCGGCGTGACCACCCTCAAAGTGGACATGCACACCGAACGCCTCATCATCGCCAATGCGGTCATGGCGGTCGTTACCCTCACGCTCGGCGGCATCTTTGCCCTGCTGATCGCCCTCACTCGTTGGCAGGCGATTCACCTGCTCGATGCGACCTGGTTCTACCGCCTGCTCACCCTGCACGGCATTGACATGCTTGTGGCATGGATCGTGTTCTTTGAAATGGCAGGCTTGCACTTCGGCTCCACTGCCCTGCTAAACGCCCGCCATGCGTCTCCAAAACTTGCCTGGGTCGGCTGGGGTATGATGACCGTCGGCGGTCTGATGGCTAACTTCGTCGTCCTGTTCGACCCGCAAAGCATCGTCACCTTCACCGCCTATGTGCCGCTCAAGGCGCATCCGTTGTTCTATCTCAGCTACATCCTCTTTGCGGTTGGCGCATTGATTCAGGTCATCACCTTCTTCATCAACATCACCGTTGCCAAACGCGAAAAACGTTTCGAAGGCTCCATGCCGCTTGCCGTCTTCGGTTTGATGACCGCCGCCATCATCGCCACCTACACCCTGCTCGAAGGCGCCGCCGCAATTGTGCCGGCCTTCTTCTGGTCGCTGGGCATGTTCGATTTCTACGACCCCGGCATCTACCGCAACTTCTTCTGGGGCTTTGGGCATCCTGCCCAGCAGGTCAACCTTGCCGCGATGGTTTCCATCTGGTATATGCTCGCGCAGATGACCGTTGGCATTCGCCCCGTCAACGAGAAGTTCTCGCGTCTCGCCTTCATCCTCTACCTGTTCTTCATCAACCTCGGCTCTGCCCATCACCTGCTGGTTGACCCCGGTCTGACCTTCGCATGGAAAGCCGTCAACACCTCCTACGCCATGTACCTCGCCGTACTCGGCTCGATGATGCACGCCTTCTCCATCCCCGCCGCCATGGAAATTGCGCTCAGAGCCAAAGGCTACAGACAAGGCTTGTTTGGCTGGCTCCGCAACGGGCCATGGAATGAGCCGGGCTTTTCCGGTTTGGTCGTCTCGATGATCCTCTTCGGCTGGATCGGCGGCGTGACCGGCGTCACCATTGGCACCGAGCAGATCAACATGCTCGTCCACAACACGCTGCGCCTGCCGGGTCACTTCCACGCTACAGTTGTTGGCGGCACGACCACTGCCTTCATGGCGTTCACCTACTACGTCATCCCGCTCATCTTCCGCAAGGAACTCAAACTCAAAAAGTGGGCAGTCTGGCAGCCGTATGTCTATGGCGTCGGTTCTGCGCTCGTCTCCCTCGGCATGATCGCCAGCGGACTTCAGGGCGTCTCCCGCCGCAACTGGGACATTACCTTCGCAGGTGTCGTTCCCGGCACCGTTGACCTCACCCTTGCCATCTTCGGCATTGGCGCGATCATCGCAGTCACCGGCGGCATCATGTACGTCACCATCGTGCTCGTCTCCATCCTTACCGGTCCGCGCAAAGAGCCGGAAGGTCTGTTGCTCGTCAGCGGCACGAACAACCCGCTGCTCGACTCCACCAAACTGACCGATCACCAAATGGAAGACAAACAGAACCAACCCAAAGGCACGCTCGTTCTGGTCTTCGCCTTCCTCGTCTGGTTTGCCGTGTATTACCTCACAAACTGGTGGCTGCTCGGCCGCACCTGGTTCATACGCTAAAGGCGTAACTCTCCTTTGAAATCCCGCCCGAAGATTCGCCGCTTCGGGCGGGAACAAAATATCGCAGACCTGACAGGTTTTTACATTCAACCCAGGTACTGCAAAAAATCCATCAGGTCTTTTAATGGTTACATCTTTTCTTCTTGGTCTTCTCGGCAGTCTTGGGCATTGTGTGGGGATGTGCAGCGCCATCATCATTCTCTTCGACCGCCAACCCATATTCAAAAACAAACCCGCCTGGGCGCTTGCTCATGCCGGGCGCATTACCACATACACAATCTTCGGCTTCATCTTTGGCGCGTTTGGTCAAACCCTCTGGTCGTTCGGCAGCCTGCAAGCCATCCTCTCCATTTTTTTCGCAATCATCGCCTTCTACATGGCGTCCGCATTTATTGGATTAACCCCCTCGCCCGAACTGCTCTTTTCAAGTTGGATTCAACGCTGGGGCAAACTCATTCGCGGATATAAACCCGCTTCGCTCTTAAGCCCGTACCTGCTCGGTCTCCTGTGGGGACTCCTCCCCTGCGGCTTGGTACTCACCTCTCTCGTTACTGCCATCGCATCCAAATCAGTCTGGCTTGGCGCCCTGAACATGCTTGTCTTCGGAATAGCCACCATCCCCAGCCTCTACGCCGTCAAATGGCTGGCAACCATCTCCTCCTCCCGAACTTTTTCCCGCGCGCTCGCCTCCCTCGTGATGATGTTCTTCGGCTTCCAATTCGCCATGCGCGGATTTGCCACTCTGGGTCTTGTAGATCACTTTATGTTGGGTTCGTTCATATTCTGGTAACAGACCTTCGACTTTTGACCTTTGACTTTCTTATGTCTCTAGCTACTACTGCCACTCCCGCCAAAGCCCTCACCACCTGCTCCCTGTGCGGACTCACCACCCTGCATCCCCTCACCAATGAGCGGGGTGACGTGTTCTGCTGCCCGTCCTGCAAGGAAGTCTCCGCCCTGCTTGAAGACTCTCCCGTCAACCCAACCATACTCACGGACGAAGCGGATGTCGAGAATATCACCCTTACTCTTGGCGGGATGTGGTGTTCCTCTTGCGCATGGCTGGTAAGCGAACAACTCAAACGCACCAAAGGCGTGGTCAATGCCGAAGTTAGTTTCATTCAAAGCCAAGCCAATATTGTCTTCGACTCCACAATCACCAACCTCCAATCTCTAAAGAAGCGCGTCAAGTCCCTCGGCTATAAAGCCACCTTTCCCACCGAAAAGCCCTACGACGAAGAAGAATCCTTCTACATGCGTTTGCTCATCGGCGGTGTGATGGTCTTGCATGATATGGTGGTTGGCACGGGCATCTACGTCCGCGAGATATTTAACCTTGCCACGCCTGAGTCGCAGCCGCTGGTGGACTTCTTCCAGGTGATGATGCTGATCACCAGCATCCCCGTTTTGGTCTTGCTCGGTCTGCCCATCCTGCGTGCAGGTTTCGCCAGTCTCCTGCGCGGACAGCCCAACATCCACACGCTCATCACCATTGGCACGTTTTCAGCATTTGGATTGTCGGTCTACCATCTCATCGTCGGGCATGGCGGGTTGTACTTCGATACCGCCACCATGCTCATCTTCCTTGTCTCGATTGGGCGCTGGCTCGAAATGCAGGCACATAAATCAAGCAACAAGGCGGTGATGAAACTGCTCGAGCAGATTCCAAATACTGCGACGGTGGTCACTGCAAATGAAGATAGATCCGTCAATGTTGCCGATCTCAAGCCTGGGATGCGCGTCCGCATTCGACCCGGTGACCGCTTCCCCGTGGACGGTCTGATCGCCCTCGGCGAAGGCGACGTGGACGAGTCGCTTCTGACGGGCGAACCCAAGCCTGTTTCTCACAAAGAAGGCGACGCCGTCAAAGCAGGCACGATCAACCTTGACGGCAGTTTCGAGGTGATCGCCACCGCTGTCGGCGAATCTACAATGGCGGGTCAAATCGGAAGATTGCTTCACGAAGCCTTATGGGCGCGTTCTCCATTGGAAAGAACCGTAGACAAACTTTCGGCATGGATGACCCCCGCCGCACTGACTCTCGCCACAATTGCCTTCCTTATCTGGAACTATATTTCCGGCTTTGAACAAGGTTTACTGGTCGCCTTGTCCGTTTTGCTGATTGCCTGTCCATGCGCGTTGGGGCTTGCCACTCCGCTTACGTTGTGGCTCTCACTGGAACGCGCCGCTGAATCGGGCGCCATTTTGAGAAGCACGGCATCGCTTGAAAGATTGGCAAAGATAGAGAAAGTATTTTTCGATAAAACGGGAACATTGAGTCAGTTGCCGATGAAAGTACGGGGGGTGGTCAGTGGAAAGTCTCATGGGGAGGCTTCGCTCTGGAAAGTGGAAAGTGAAAAGTTATCAGTAAGCAGTGAGCAGTTTTTGCAGGTTGTGGCTTCGGTGGAAAATGAATCCGAGCATCCGCTGGCGAAGGCGATCGTGGAATACGCAAAGTCGCAAAGTATTGAACTCATCAAACCAATATCCTTCAAAGCGTTACCCGCACTCGGCGTGGCGGGCAATTTACGATGTACGAATTACGATTTACGAATCATCGTCGGCTCTGCGCGCTTAATGTCCGCTGAGGGGTTGGAAATGCCGCAGAATATCGGTCAACAAGCACAGGCGTGGAAAGAGGCGGGCTGGGTCGTTGTCTACGCCGGGTGGGATGGGCAAGTCGTCGGGGCAGTGGGGTTGGGTGAGACAGTCCGCGCGGAGGCGAAAGAGGTGGTTGCTCAATTGCAGTCGCGCGGGCTGGAACTCGGTGTGTTGACGGGTGATGACGCGGGCGCGGGGGAACGCTGGCAGAAGACGCTGGGCATCCCTGTGCAAGCCGCGTTGACGCCCGATGAAAAAATGAAACGCCTCGCCGGGAATGCCGCGATGGTTGGCGATGGAATCAACGATGCGCCCGCGCTTGCCGCCGCGACGGTGGGGCTTGCCATGAATCACGGAACCGACGTGGCTCGTACCGCCGCCGATATTGTCTTGATGCGCGACGATCTGAAGATCGTGCCGTGGCTGGTCGATCTCTCGCGCGAGTCGATGAAACGCGTGCGGCAGAACTTAGGCTGGGCGGTGATCTACAACCTGATCGGAGTCGGCTTGGCAATGGCTGGTTTATTGCAACCCGTGTTTTCCGCATTTGCGATGGTGGCAAGCAGTATCTTCGTCACCAGCAATGCGATGAAGATGAATAAATTTCCGTTGTTGAACGAGAAAAACAATTAACCACCAAGGGCCACGAAGGTACACAAAGTAAAAACCTTTGTGACCCTTTGTGACCCTTCGTGGTTACAAAAGGAACACATGACACTTAGAAATCCTTACGCAGAACGCAAAACTCTTCGCACGTTTGAAAAACTCTGGTCGCGGATTGAAGGCTTGGTCAACCAGTTCACCAAGTCCGATTTCAACCCGCTTTACCACCTCGGCACGTTGACCATTTTTATGCTGATCGTCCTGCTTGCGACGGGAACGTACCTCACCATCCTCTACCGCCCCGGTTTGGATGTGGCGTATCCCACCACCTTGAAGATCGACTCGACCTGGTTCGGCTCGCTCATGCGCAGTATCCACCGTTACGCAAGCGACGCGATGATCCTGCTCATCGTCCTGCATATCGTCAAAATGCTGTTCAGCGATAAGTTCTGGGGGCAGCGCTGGCTGGCATGGACGAGCGGTTGGATCATGTTGGCTGGCGTTTGGCTGACCGGCACCATGGGCTATTGGATGGTCTGGGATGCCCGCGCACAGTGGATGACCGAATACATGATGCAAACACTGGCGGGCTCGTCTGGCTTGACCTATGTCGCCACGGACATCGAATCGCGCACATTCTCCAATTTTGTCATCATCATCTTCCTGCATGTCTTTCTTCCGCTGATCGGTTTTCTTGGCATTTACATACATGGCATTCGCCTCTCCCGCGCCCGTTGGTGGTCGCCGCGCTGGGTCAGCGTGCAGGCATTGATCGGCTTGGCACTTCTCTCGCTCATCAAACCTGCGCAGATGTTCGCCGAGGCGGATCTATCCACCTTGATCACATCCGTGCCAATGGATGCGTACTATCTCGGCTTTTTGCCGTTGATTGAATCCTGGGGCAATGTGGTCTTTTGGGGGCTGGCGATTCTCATTGGCGGAAGCCTGTTCCTGCTGCCGTGGCTGGCAAAGGGCAAAGACCTGGGTCCTGCCGTGGTGAACAACCCGAAATGCACCGGTTGTAATCTTTGCTATGCCGAATGTCCGTATGACGCCATCCGCATGGTGGACAGGCGCGATGAGACGAAGTATCACAAGCTCGCCATTATCAACACGGCGCAATGCACGGGCTGTGGAATCTGCGTGGGGGCTTGCCCGCCCGATGCGATTGACCTGCATGGCGGTTACAACAGCGAACAGACTTTCAATGCGCTCAAAGGCGCAGTCAGCCGCGTGAAGAAGGAAGGGAATCACGTCACGGTCTTGTTTGCGAGTCAACGGGACGAAGCGCTGGGAAGTTTGCCCGCGCAGTTAAACGTCGACGGGGGAAATGCTCCTGTCGCTGAATCAACTTGGGGCGCGGATGAAGCGGCGCGCGTCCTCACGGCGGTGATTCCGTCTGCGGGGGCGGTCAATATCGAATGGATCAAAACGCTTCACAAGGAAGGCGCGCGCGATGTCGTCATCCTCTCACAGCCGTACGATGACAGCCTCAACCGCGAAGACGCGCATTGGATTTTGAACCGCCTGCACATGCGCCCCGCGCTGGTGACGAATGAACTGCACTGGCTGGAGGTGACGCCCGGCGATGCGAAGACGGTGGAGAATTTCTTGAATGACCTGCATAAGCCGGAGGTGCAGGCGAAGAAGTCTGCGCCTGTATTGCCGCCCGTGAAAGGCCGCAGCAAGATGATGCCTTCGATTGCGAGCGGATTGGTCGGGACGATTCTTTTGCTGGGCATGTTCGCGCTGGCGCTGCCGTTGGATGTTCCGGCGGGTATGAGCGCGGCAGATGAAAGCGCGTTGCGCGTGGCGCTCGATGCAAAGGGCAAGATCGAAGCGGCGGCGATTCCTGAAGGCGTGACATTGCCCGAGGGCGCCGATGCTGAAAAAATATTCGGCGGCGCGCATTTTCCCATCAGTTTACGCGTGATCGTGGACGGCGAAACCATCCTCGATGAAACGTATGAGCCTTCGGGCATTTCCGGCAATGGAAGAATTTCGGCGCTGGAGTTTTTGGAAATCGAATCGGGCGTTCATCAAGTGGAAGTGTGGATCAAGGATAGTTCCGAAGATTTCCGCCTGTCGTATTCGGGTGAGGTGAAGTTTGAAAAAGGCAGGGCGCTGATCCTTGCGTATAACGAGAAGCTGGATGCGTTTGTGTTGAGGTAAAAAAATAAACCACAAAGGCAACAAAGAGTCACAAAGGAAAAGATTAAATCTTTGTGCCCCTTCGTGACACTTCGTGGTAATTAACTTTTCGGCTTCTGGTTATACGCCACAAAGAACCAGATCAACCCCGCCACCAATACCGCAAACGGGACCCATGCCAACAGCGCGCGCTGGAACAAGACATTGCGGATGGGCGCTTCGGCGGCAGGATTGGCAGCATACCATTTGCCGTCATATTCAGACGAACCTTCCACCACGCCATCGTAATAAACATAACCGGTATAAGGGTAGTAATGCAATTGATCGAAGGGCAGATCTTTCGGCTTGCTGTCGGTGAACTCGACATACACGCGCACGATCTGATAGCCCTGCCCGGGGTCAACGGGCGCGGGGATTTCTCCCTGTGAAAAATCGGCAAATACCAAAAAATCCTCTGTCAACGCGGGGTTGGTCACATTGATCTCGCCGATGATGCCGGGTCCCTTGACCGTAATATAATCGAACCCGCCATTGGCAAATGCGGCAGTTGGCGCAAAAACAGCCAAAGCAAGCAATAAGGCAAAAATCTTTTTCATGTTCATCTCCAAATCAAGATATGTTCATTGTACAAAACAGTTCGGATAAAGACAGTGACAAAAGTCCGTTTTATGGAAATCAGATGAAACTCAATCGCTTCCCGCTTCCCTTTCTCTTTTTCGCCATTCTTGGTTTGCTCGCCGCATTGTGGGCGGGTCTCATGCGCCTGGGCTGGCAACTGCCCGCGCTCACCCCGTCGCTTGCCATGCTGCATGGTCCCGTGATGATCTCTGGATTTTTGGGGACTCTCATCACTCTGGAACGCGCCGTGGCAATGAAACAAAAGTGGATGTACATCCCCCCGCTTCTTTCTGGACTGGGTTGGCTGATTGCCGCCATTTTGCCGAATCTCCCCGTTGGCGTGATCTTCCTAACGCTTGCCAGCCTCGGCGGAGTCGCCATTCTCAGCGAGATCGTCCGCCGCGAATTTGCCCTGCACACCGTCACCATGTTCCTCGGTTCGGCTGCGTGGTTAACAGGCAACCTGCTATGGATGTTCGGCTGGCAAATTTATCAGGTCGTCTTTTTGTGGATGGCGTTCCTCGTCCTCACCATTGCGGGCGAGCGGCTCGAACTTAGCCGCGTCTTGCGTCCCACACAAATTCAGCAAACGCTCTTTGGGGCAATCATTGCCATCTTGATCACAGGTATTATCACCGCCCTGTTCAACCTGCAATTTGGCACACTCCTAAGCGGACTTGGTTTACTATTCCTTCCGCTTTGGTCACTGCGCAACGATATTGCATGGAGGAACATTCGGCACAAACTTCCGCTCACGCGTTATATTGCCTGGTGCCTCGCGCTCGGCTTGATCTGGCTCGGCGTTGGCGGTGGATTAAGTTTGGGGTTTGGCGCACAGGTGGCAGGTCCACGTTATGATGCGCTGTTGCACGTCGTCTTCGTCGGCTTCGTCATCTCGATGATCTTCGGTCACGCGCCCATTATCTTTCCCGCCATCCTTGGAATCCCGATCAACTTTCAGCCCGCATTCTATTTCCATTTGGGTTTGCTGCACGTCTCGCTGTTGATGCGTGTGGTCGGCGATTATGCCAACCTCTATCCATTGCGCATGTGGGGCGGATTATTGAATGAGATGGCGATCCTTGTGTTTATCGGGATGACGATCTATTCAGTGAGGAAAGGGATGAAGGCTGGCTGATCTTTCATCACGCATTTGCCGAAATTTTTAACAGGGCGTTTTTTAGTTTTTCTACTTCTTCCACCGTATTGTAGTGAACCGCTCCCACGCGCACCATGCCGCCTTTGTCTTCCAAACCCAATCTTTCGGTAACGTTGATGGCGTAGTAGTTTCCGTCCCAGACGTAAATGTTTTCTGCGGCGAGTTTTTCTGCCACGGCACGCGGATGCATATCGCCTATGCGGAAGGAGAAGGTGGCGATGCGTTCGTCGAGGCGACGCATGTCGGTATTGCCAAAAATGCGGATGTTCGGAATGGATTCGAGTGTGGAGAGTACCGCCCGGCTTAACTCAAATTCGTAGGCGTGGATGGCGGTCATGGCTTGTTTGAGAGTCAGGCGGCGTCCGCTGTAGCCTTGTTGTTTCAATTCATCGGCATACTCACCGCCGAATTCCCTGCCGAGCCATTCAAAGTATTCCACCGCGCCGAGGATGCCCGCAATGCCTTCGTGATTTTGTGTGCCGGTCTCGAACTTGCCGGGCAATTCATTGGTGGCGGGGCGCACTTTGTACGCGAAAAGTTTTTCGAGCAGTTCGCGCTTGCCATAGAGAATACCGGCATGAGGTCCGAAAAATTTATAGGATGAGGCAATCAGAAAATCTGCGTTAAGTTTTTGCACATCCATCGGTCCGTGGACGGCATATTGCACGGCATCCACATAGACCAATGAACCGGCATCATGCGCCATTGAGATGATCTTCTGCAAGGGATTCAACGTTCCCAGCGAATTGGAGGCATACCCAACAGCAACCAGTTTCGGTCTGCGTTCGAGCGCTTTCGCCAGGTCATCCAGCTTGAGCGTGCCGTCTTCCACGTCAAAATCCACCCAGTTGATCTTTATGCCTTTATCCTGCGCGGCTAATACCCACGGCGTCACATTCGCATCATGGTCGAGCCGCGTTAACACGATCTCATCGCTCTCCTTCCATTCACGGGAAATGGAACGGCTGATGTGCAGGGTGAGGGTGGTCATGTTATTGCCGAAGACGATCTCTTCGGCAGAGGGGGCATTGTAAAAATCAGCCATGGCGCGATGGGCTTCGTCGAGAATTGCATCTGAGGCTTTGCTGGTGGCAAAGGCTCCTTCGTGGTTGGCGTTGTTCTCGATGAGATATTTTGTGATGCGGTCGAGAGATGGCTTGGCGATCTGCGTCCCGCCTGGGTTGTCGAAGAAAATGGCGTTGCGATTCAGGGATGGAAACTGATCTCGAATCGTTTTGATGTTTGCGCTAATGGACATCGCAGTTAATCTCCTTTGAATTTTCAGCGAATCATAAGCATGAGCGCAATAATGGATCCACCACCCACAACAGCCATGACGGTTGTGACGATGCCGAGGGTTTTGCTGCGCATCCAGCCCGCCAGCCCAAGACCGGCAACGAACATCCCCAGCCCAATGTAATAAAAAGCCGAAACGAAACCCGCCGCGATCGGCATATTTTCAAGAAGATGTGGAGGGATGTTTGCGATCTCCACATTTTCCACAATCGCCATCTTCACCACGATCTGGCTTCCGACCGAGGTCGCGATCAGTAAAAGCGATGCCGCCAGGATGAAAATACCGATCAGATAACTGGCAATGCGCTGTTTCTTCTCGCCTGCCAGAAACTCAACCGCGATGGCAAGTGAAAACCCGCCGATGATCGAACTCAGCAGAGTCAATTGTTCCATACATGTGCGTGATAAACCTGCGTAGCCTTCCATAAAAACTCCTGAAAAAGATATTGTAAACGGCAGGCCGCGGCAGTGGTCGGCGGTTTGCCGTCAGAAGTCACTGACAAATGACATCACGATTCGGTTACATACGGTGGTTCCGAACACGCCCTCCACGCCACCCGCAAAGCCGCCGAACTGACGCGCTGCATGAAACCCAAAGAATTTCGCATCATCGTCGCCTATGACCCCATTCCGCTTTACCTTGGCGAACCGAATATGCAGATCGCCATCACAAACCGCAAGGGTGAAGCCGAAGAGGTCTTGAAAATGGCAGTAAAGGAAGTGGGTGACCTGCCTTGCGAAGTCCACACCGAGATCATCGAAGGCGACCCTGCCAGCGCCATCATCGAAGTGGCAACCGTGCGCAAGAGCGATGTGATCGTAATGGGGTCGCGCGGTTTGGGCAGGCTGGCGGGTTTGCTGCTGGGCAGCACGAGCCAGAAAGTCGTTTCCCATGCGCCGTGCCCGGTGTTGATCGTTCGGTAATCGATAACTGGAGATTGGTAATTGATTATTCGCTTTGCGCGAGTT
>DAOTXI010000461.1:0-7382 GCA_034435475.1 Anaerolineales bacterium | reverse complement strand
GGTCACGCTTCAAGCGTGACCTACATGTTACGTCCTATGGCTTCAACACCAAATGCCCTTCGGCGTCATTGATTATGGATTCCTGCTCCCACCACATCGGGTAATACTCCACATTCGCCCAGAGCGGAGCCATGTCCGCGTAGTGCGGGTGATAGGCATGACCCGACTGCCCCGTGGTGTGGACGGTGAGCGAGGCGTTCAAATCGCTCATATCCACGATCATGCGCATGGATGGCAGCCAGTCCACGTAGAAGCCGTTGCCAATGTCCCAGCCTGTCGCGTTGACCAAACTCTGCCCGCCGCCGGTTTCAAACGGTCCACGGTTGAAGAGGTCTTCGATCAGGAAGACGCCCGATTCGCCCAATGTGCTGTTCTTGAATGTTGCGGTGTGCAGTTCGCCCCAGCGCGGCCACTTGGCGGGGTCTTTGCCATATTGATCTTCCAATTGCGTCACCGTTTCTGCCAGCGATGCGATGAAAATATCATCCCGCGTTTCGACCACATCGGCTGTGGTCTTTTCGTCCCAGAAGAAATGATCGGGTTGGGGCAGGAGCAGGCGGAAGGTCTCGAAGTTCTGCGAACCGCCGCTGACCCAGTTCTTTTCGGGTAGGTCGTCGTTGAAGGTGTTCTGGGCAAGGTTCCACCAGAAATATTGATAGACCGCGCACGCCTGAGAATCGGCGTTGCAGATCGTATCCCAGTTCTTCATCAGGTCGAGGGCGTAGGCTTCGTTGTCGGTTGCGGCGCTGTACTCGATTCCATCCCATGTTGGGATGATGTTTTGCGCGTTCAGATCGGTGCCGTCTCCCTGCATGTACTGCATGTATTCCTTGTCAATCTTGCCCGGCGCGGATTCGATCATATCCACGATGCGCTGGGCGCGGTAGCCGTAGTCCCAATCCTTGGTGATGAGGTAGGGATAATCCCACGGGTTGACCTGGTTGTTGGCGGTGACGATATACCCTTCCTTGGGGTTAAAGGTGTAGGGCAGTTCCTCGAAGGGAATGTAACCCTCCCAATCATATTCATCCGTCCAGCCGGGCACGGGTACGGTTCCATCGCCATTCTTGCGGATGGGGACATCGCCGGGCATCTGGTAGCCAATATTTCCATCTACATCGGCATACAATAAGTTTTGCGCCGGCACATGGAAATTCCTCGCGGCTTCGCGGAATTCTTCAAAATTCTGAGCCTGATTGAATCCCCAGATCGCCTCGAAGGGAGAGGAGGGAGTCAATGCCGTCCACGCGAGCGCGACGACGTATCCTTCGGGCAATTCCACGCCGCTCACGCGGTCTTTGAAGGCGGGATATTCGGCATCGGGGTTGTTATCCCTGGTGGGACCGTAGGTTTCGGAGATGACCGGTCCGTGGCGGGTTTTGCGCACAGTGATGGTCACCGGTTCGCCGCCGACGATATTGACGGTCTCTTCGTAGGTTTCAAAGTCAACCCATTCGCCGTTGAATTCGTATTGATTCGGGTTCTCAGGGTTGACCTTTTCGATGTAAAGGTCCATCACATCGGGTCCCACGTTGGTGAAGCCCCAGGCGATGCGGTCATTATGACCGATGACCACGCCCGGCACGCTGGCAAAGGAGAAGCCTGCTACATCGAACGGGCAATCGTCGGTTTTTTCCTCGCAATGCAAACCGATCTGATACCAGATGGACGGCATTTGAATGCCGAGGTGCGGATCGTTGACCAGGTACGGCATCCCGGTATCGGTCAACTCGCCGGAGACAGCCCAGGAGTTTGACCCAATTCCATCGCCAAGCGGACCAAGTACCGGGTCCAGCAATTAAGCGTTATGGTTAACCGAGTCCAATGAAACAGAGGAAAGGTCAAAGGTCGAAAGTCCAAAATCAGGTCTGACCTTCGACGTTTGACTTTCGACCGGAATTTGATTAACGATGACCGGGCGATCCTGCGGGTATTCAGGGTAGAAGACGGCAACCTGTTCGGGGGTGAGGACTTTGAGCAGTTCGGCGCGTTCGATCTCTTCGCCGAGGTTGCCGCGCAAGTCCCATGCCATGGCTTTGCCCCAGGTGAGTGAGTGGACGGGTTCCCACGGTTCGATGACGTAGTCGGGGCTGAGCAAACCGAGGACGGCATACTCAAGGCTGACGGCGGTATCGTGATGGTCGGCGAGATAGGCGTTCACGCCGTCGGCATAGGCTTGCAGCATGGCTTTGGTATTGGAGTCGAGCCCTTCCCATTCGGCTTCGGCAGTTTTGCGCCAGCCCAATGTGCGCAGAAAAGAGTCGGTTTCGAGTTGACCCTCGCCGAACATTTCAGAGAGTTCGCCCGAACCGATGTGACGCCAGGCATCCATCTGCCAGAAGCGATCCTGGGCGTGGACGTAACCCTGCGCGAAGAACAGGTCGTGCGAAGTGGCGGCATAGATGTGCGGAATGCCCATCGTGTCGCGGTAGATGTTTACTTCGTCATCCAAGCCTTCAAGTTGAATTTCCCCGTCAATTTGCGGAAAGGACTGCGGCGCGACTTTGTTGGGGAGATGACTTTTGAAATAATAAAAGCCGCCCCCGCCTGCGATCAAAATGATGATGAGAAACCCGATCAGCGTCCGCCCCAGGAATTTTCCTGCTTTTTTCATAATCTCTTCCTCCGATGTGAATATGTGGATACAACAACACCCGGCGTTGGGGGATGTTTCGCCCCGAATGCCGGGTGTCAATCTGACAATGAGAAATTATCGGATTGCCCCCAGCAGGCGCGGATACCAATACCACAACACATTGGCGGCGGGCTTGCCGTTGGTGGATGTGGATTTATCCTGCAAGGCGACAGGCATGAAATATCCGCGGCTGACGAAACCCGAGACCCACTGCCGCTGGTTGACGGCGGTCAGCAGCGCTTCGTAGATATCCGCCTGGGTTTGCAGGCTGAGTGGCGCGGAGGATATATCGGCATTGGGGCGCGAGAGGGCGTTGAAGTCGAGGCATCCCCCGGCTCCATTCGCCACGCATCCTTCCGCTGCGCCTGCCGCCGCCGGGTAGGAAGCGGCAATGATGACCGGTTTGTTGCCCAGCAGGGAGATCAGTGGCGAAATCTCGTTATCAAGCAGACGCCCGGCTTCGTTGATGTAATCGGTCTTCGCGGCTGTGGAACTGGTCGCCACGGGAACCGACCATAGCAGATAAATCCCGTCCACGTCGCGCAAAAAGTTGACCGGTGATGTGATGCTGGTCTGTTCGTATGGCAACGCCCAAAGGACCTGACCCTTGAAGTGATTGCGCACCTCGGCAATGATGCCGCGCCACTGCGCCTCTGCATCCGCCGGGGCGTTGGAGGGAGTCCCATCGGGCATCAGTCCACCGGGCAGGGAGGGCGAGACCCATTCGCCGCCGAGGATGATGGATTGCGCGCCCGATTGCGCCGCAAGATCGGCATAGTTGACGAGAAAGGCGCGGTAACGTGTGAACCAGGCTTGCCACCAGGCGGCGTCGCGCGGGGCGTTCTTCCAGAATGAATCGCTGGCTGGAACCGAATTATCAGCAGAAGGGGGGAAGTGCGGTGTGGGGAAGATGGAGACGTTTAGCCCGTTATCGCGCGCCTGCGATACCATGATCGCAGTATCGATCCAGAACGGATCCTGCCCGGGCAATGTCCCAAACCGCAAAGGCGAAGCATTGGTCACAGTCCAGGATGGGGTCAATACGACGAAGTTCGAGCCGATGGATTTTGTGTTCGCAAAGGTCTGCCAGGTGAAGTAGTTGTAGTTCGGTCGGTAGGTCGGCTGGTATTCCACTCCCGCCACGAACCCGGATGCGCGGGGTGTGATGGCGGCGCCCACAAGGGGAAGCGTTTCGGGGTTTTCGTACCATTTCCATGAGCCGACGCTGTCTACAATGTCCTGACCGAGTACGCTGGTGGAGGTTTGCCTTCCGGCGGGGTTTGCGCCCACGGTCTGGTTGTCGTCCGCGCTGCCGCATTGACCGTTGCGGCAATAGCGGTAGGAGAATGCGCCGAAGAAGTTCAGGGGTCCATATAACTGGTAAGCCCAACGTGTATATCCATCCACGACGCCGAGGGGCCACATCGGAATCGGTTCCGTCCAGCCGTAGGCACTGAACTGCATATAGATAATATCTGCCGCGGGCGTGACGGAGGGAATATTGACCTCGAACAGAATCGGTCCCGACTGATTGGATGCCAGCCAGTTCTGCACATGATCCTCGATGACCGCATCCTGCGCCGGGACGACGAATTTGCGGACGACCCATCCGCCCTGCGAGTCGTGTTCCGCGTTCCAATACCCGTCACCGAGTGAATATTTATATTCGATGTACGCGCCGACGGGCAGCCCGATGGTGTAGGTATATCTTCCGTCTGGCTGGAGCGCCATGACGGGCATTCGGTCTGTCGTCACGCTCATGCCGCCTTGCAGATCGGCGAAGGTGTTGCCAAATTGCAGGATGTTCCCCGCAATGCGCACTGGCACACCGGGCACGGTATCTTCAGGGACAGAGACGTTGAACGTCACACTGACGAGCGGAACGGGTTTGATGCGCAGGTCAACAATGGTGGGCTTGCCCTCCTCCACCCGCGCGCCCTGCTGGAAAGGCTGGTAATAGCCGTCCATGCTGTAGGCGGTGAGTTGATGCACCCCAATGGGCAGACCGGTCACTTCAAAGCGTCCCTGCGAATCGGTAAAGAATTGGATCCCACCCGCGCTGACAAGGATGTTCGGTAATGGCGCGCCCGTATCGGAATTAAAGACCTGCCCGAGGATCGAACTTGTCGGGCGCGTGGTGGACCTGTCGCTCCACACGGCAACAATATCCTGGACTTCCGCTGAACTCACCGCGCTGTGCAATCGGTAACGGAGCGGATCTCCATACGAAATTTTTTCGGGGATGACCGTGCTCCCAACCATGCGGGCGTAACGGTATTTGAGAACCGAATTGACAGGCACAGGAATCGCCCCAGTGTAGGTGGTGGTGTCGCGCGGGTTGAGCGGATAATTCGTAGCATTCAACGCCAGCCCGGTCACTTCGTCCAATACGGTCAGGACGATGGACTCGCCCGGTTGCAGTGGTTCAGGGATGGTCACAACGAAGGTAGTCTGCGCTGCTGGATAGGGTGTGATGGTTGCAGCCGCGGGCGGAGGCGTGGCAGTGGCGGTTCTGTCCGGTGGATCGAACAGCGAGATCGTACATGCCTGCCCGGCGAGCAACAGAGCCAAAGCCGCATACACCCAGCGGCGCGCTGGAGTGGATTTAACGTTCATCTTCTTCTCCTTGATGGACTTGCGCTTCTTTCCTAGCCGAAGCCTGCTTCTGTTTCTGACGCGGGAGTTTCCTCCGCGGCTTGTCGTTTTTTGCGCCCCGCATATGCAAGATATCCCATGCCGATGCCGATGAAATATAGCAGGATCATCGGGAGCATCACCAGCCCCATGTTGACCGGGTCCACTGTGGGGGTGATCGCGGCAGCCAGCACCGCAATAATGACCACTGCCAACCTCCACTGTTCAGCGAGGACCTTTGGCTGGACCAGCCCGATGGAGGTCAGGGCATAAATGACCAATGGAAATTCGAAGAATAATCCAATCCAGAGCATCAGCCCAGTGATGAAGGCAAAATATTCCCGCGCTGTCCATACTTCGGAGATGGCGGTGAACCCGCTCAGGAAGGGCAATGCCGCCGGGAGCAGGGCGTAGAAAGTGAACGCCATTCCCGCGATAAAGAATACGTATGAGAGGGGTATGCCAACAAGCCCCTGTTTTTTCTCATGCGGTTTTAGCCCGGGCGCGGCAAAGTACCAAAACTCGAAGGCGATAAAAGGGAACGCCGCGGCGATTCCTGCCATCATTGCCACGCGCATGAAAACCCCGATTTCCTCGGTCGGTTGAATGGCTTGGAGTTTCTCCAGCCCGCCGACCGGCTCTGCAAGGTAGGTCATTGAAGGTTCTGCCACCCAAAATGCGGCAATGATGAAAACGGTCAGCCAAAGGACGGAGCGCAAAAGGTGCGACCGGAACGCTTCAATCTGCTCCCACAGCGCGTCGCGGGTTTCTTTTTGAGTTGTGATATCAACGAATATCTCTGCCAGCGGACGTTCCTCCGGCTCGGAGTTGAGCAATTTGAAGAACCGATACACATCCCGGAACGGGTATGCGACAATATTGAAGACAAGGCGGAAGGGAAAGGTAATTACCCGCCAGACGCCGGTGAAAAACTTACGCATTATCCTGTGATTCGCTTTCGGCGGCTTTTTTATCCTGCGGCGCGGATACGCTTTCAGGTTGCGCATCCGGCTTGGAGGCGGGGGTGGGGGAGTAAGGCTTGGGCGTTGGGCGTTGGTTTGGAGGGGCGATCAAGTTTGCGTCCGGGAGAGAGGCGGCGGTTTTTATTTCCCGGCTGACCTTGTCCAACTCCTCATTCGCGTCGCGCATCAGGCGGTTGGGCAGGGTGCGCAGGTCGCGTGAAGTTTGTTGAAAGAGTTTCCAGCCGTCGGAGGTGACGACGTTGCGTAAAAACTTTCCGATGGTTTTGCCTGCCTTCTGCATATCCTTTGGTCCAAGGATGAGCAAGGCAATAATGACGATAAAGATGAGTTCGGGCATTCCAATGCCGAGAATATCCATTTGTTACGATTCCAATTTTGTTTCCTGCGAGAGTTCGTTCTTCAAGACCTGGTGAATTTCGCTTTCGTGGTCCACCAGTGTCCCGAGCACGCCGTTGACGAAGCGCGCGGTCGAGTCGGAGCCGAACATCTTTGCCAGTTCCACCGCTTCGTTGATGGCGACCTTGACAGGTGTGTCGCGCGAGACGGCGAATTCCCAACATGCCATGCGCAAAATGTTGCGGTCAATGGCGGCGACCTGGTCCATGGGCCATTCGGGCGCGTATTTGGCGATGACGCGGTCGAGTTGTTCGCGCAGCGGCATGACGCCAAAGATGATGCCCCTTGCAAACTCTGCGAGGTCGGGCGGGAGGGTGGTCTCTTCGAGCCGGGTTTTCAAAACGTCGCCCGGAAGGTGAGCCGAAAGATCGGTTTCGTACAAGACTTGCAGGGCGATTGAACGCGCCCGGGTTCGGGGTTTCATCCTAGTCGCCCGTATCCCCTTCAAAATCAATGTTTTCGATGTGGACGTTGACTTCCCCAACCTCCATACCGACCATTTCCTGAATCGAACGCGCCACATTCTGCTGGACGTTGCGGCTCACTTCGCGGATGTTAACGCTTTCCTTGAGGATCAGGAATAGGTCAACACTGACGACGTTATCCTTCGCTTCGATGCGGACGCCGTCGCTGATTCCGCGCCGAAAGAGCCGGTTTACGCCTCCACTGACGGGGGCGAGGCGGCTGACGCCGGGCACTTCCAATGCGGAAAGGCTCGTGATGGTGGTCAGCAC
>DAOTXI010000460.1:0-5544 GCA_034435475.1 Anaerolineales bacterium | reverse complement strand
AAGTCGAGGCAGGGTTGCACCATATCCATGGCTTTGGACATGGCAAGCGCGTCTTCGAACGAACCAAGCATGGCAGGTTTGCCCATAGTCTCAGGGCGCAGGGTCACATGATCGCCGTTTTTCTGTAATTCCTTCACACAACCTTCAAGGCGCGGGAGGGCGGTCTTCAGAACTTCGGCGGGGTCGTTGCCGAAATACGAGCCGGGATGAAAGATGATATCCGTTGCCCCGGCGAGATGACCGTAATGCGCCGCATCCATCAGGCGCTTGCGCGATTTGGGCCACTCATCCTTTTCCGCGTTCAAGTTGATGAAGTAGGGCGCATGGACGCTCAAAGCAAAATCGTGTTCATCCCTCGTGGCTTTGATGAGGGAACAAGTCGCCTCGGTTACACGGACCGATTGCACCCAGCCCAATTCGAGCGTATCCAAGCCGATGCTTTTGCTGAAGGCGATCGCGCCAACTGTTCCGCCGGGTTTTTTGGGCGTCCCAGTGGGCGAACCAACGGTTCCAAATTTGAAAGAGAGGGACATGGGGGACTCCGGTTTGAGGTTTGAGGTTCCAGGTTTCAGGTTCCAAGTTTCAGGTTTCAGGTAGTGAGTAACGAGGTGGAACGTGAATAGTAAATAGTAATCAGTAGGTTAGAAATAGCGGAGATAGTTTTATCCACAATGGCGGACCGAGAACGAGCAAGCCGATGAGGATGGCGGCTAATGCGGCGACTAAAACCGCCGCCGCGCCAACATCCTTGCCAATCTTGGCGAGCGGATGATGCTCCTGCGTGGCAAGGTCCACGATGGCTTCGATGGAGGTGTTGATGAATTCGGCGATAAAGACCAATGCGGCGGTGAGAATGATGATTGCCCACTCTTGCAGAGACAAGCCCAGCCATAAGCCGAGAAAGAATACGACAATGGCGATCAGGCTGTGGATCCAGGCGTTGCGCTGGGTGCGCATGACGTAGCCCCAGCCTTGAAACGCGTAGTGAAAGGCGCGGACCCGCGAAAGGAAGAATTCTTTCACGGCTATTCCTGTATCTGGATACGAGACAAGCCAAGTTCTTCGAGCACCCTAGCCTGTTGAGACCACATCACAGATTTTTCTTCATCGGTGCCGTGGTCGTAACCGAGCAAATGCAAAACGCCGTGGACGACGAGCAACTGCGCTTCGGCTTCAACGGGATGCCCGGCAGTTTGCGCCTGTTGCATGGCGCGCGGGATCGAGATGGCGATATCGCCCAGGTAAAGCGATTCTGTCTCCGGGTCCACTTCGGCGGCGGGGAAGGAAAGCACGTCGGTGGGAGAGTCCACGCCGAGGTAGTCGAGGTTCAACTCGTGGAGGTGGCGGTCGTCGCTCAGGACGATGGATAAATCTCCATGGGCAGAATCAAGCCCGGGCGGGGAAAGAGGCGGGACGAGTTCGAGAGTCAACAGTGCGGCGCGCTCCAACAGCGCGGAGTCACGAAAATCCAATTGGTTGTCAATGTGTATCATTTTTCTTTTCTCGGTGTCAGCAAGGTGGTGTCCTGGTCGGGCACGGCGGCTTTGGGATATTGAATGCGGGGGTGATACGTGCCGCGCAGGGTGGTGACGAATGACTCGGTGATGAGTTTGAGGTCGCGCAAGGTCAGCAGCGTATCGTCGAGTTGATTGTGTTTTTGCACGGTCTGGATGACGCTGGTGACGAGGGCGCGAATATCATCGTCGGTGGCGGGACGTTCGGCGCGGGCGCGGGCTTCGGAAGCGTCTGCAAGCATGAGCAGGGCGGTCTCGCGCGAAGCCGGGCGCGGACCGGGGTAGCGGAATTTTTCGATATCCACTTTGGTCACGTCGCCGCCCGCCGCCTCCATGGCTTGGTTGTATTGATAATTGGTGATGAGCGTTCCGTGATGTTCGAGGATGAAATCATGCAGGCGGTTCGGGAGGCGGTGTTTCTTCGCCAGTTGCACGCCGTCGGTGACGTGACGGATGATGGTGGCGGAGACTTCTTCGGGGTTGGCGTCTTTGTGCGCATTGATGCTGCCCTGCACCTGATTCTCGATAAAGAAGTTCGGGTTGAGCGCCTTGCCAATGTCGTGAAATAAAGCGCCAACGCGGGTCAGAAGCGGGTCAGCGCCGATCTTTTCGGCGGCTTGTTCGGCAAGGTTGGCAACCTGCAAACTATGCTGGTAGGTTCCGGGAGCGCTTCGCAAAAAATATTGCAGGAGGGGGAAATCGGGGCGGGAGATGTCGAGCAGTTGCAGGGCGGTGGTCAGCCCGAGCAATTGGGCGAAAATGAATTGGAGCAGGAGGGAAATGCTTGCAGAGGAAAAACCCGCCAGGAAGATCACGCCAATATATTGGAGGATGCCCATCCAGTCGAGTGTGATCAGCGGAATGCGGAACGCCAGCATTGCCGCCGCGCCAGAAAGCGAGATGGCAAGACCTGCCACAAGGAAGCCCCAAAAACGGCGGGCGGGTCCAAGAGCCAGCAACCCGATCAGGGAGGAAAACATGTAATAGGGAATCAGGTCGAAGGAGTTGGGCAACCCGTAGGCGGCAAAGATGGCAAGCGGAATTGAAAAGACCAGCCCCACTTCGACATTAAACAATGCGGTTAATAGCAGGGCGGCGGCTTGAATGGGATAGCCATAGGGGGCAAGCGTGCGCCCGGCAAACAAACGCGCTCCAATAAGGAAGAGGAGGAAGACGAGTGAGATGATGACCAGGTTCCTGGGGTTGTTCAGAAAAACGGCGCGTGGGCGGCGGTAAAAATAAATGGGGACAAATGCGGCGCATAATACGACGACCGCCCCCGCCGCGGCAATATCCTCCCAGCGCTGACCGGGACGGATCATGCCCAGTTGCTGGAAGGCTTCCATATCCGCCGGGGTGATAATCTCACCGGCAGGGACGATGGTCTCGCCCGCTTTGTATGTTTGCACAATGGGTTGAACGCCATCACGCGCGGCTTTCCGGGCGGCGTCGGTCAGTTCCTGGCTGAAGAAACTGTTCGAAACGATAAACGGCGTGACAAGTTCCGTCACCAGCGCGGATTGCTGTTCGTTGAAGGTCAGGCTCACAAGGGAGGAAATGCCCGCCTGAGTCGTTTCCACCCTGTCTTCATAGATCGCGCGGCGCATGACCTGCTCGAGCACGCGCACGGCTTCGGATTGCACGGCATCCCAACGGGTGGAGGAAATGCTGAGAAGAAAATCAACCGTTTCGGGCTTGAGGCGCAGGTCGCTTAATGCCAACAGGCTGTTTTCTTTCTCGCCGAGAGTCGCTTCGGCATCGTCCCTAATGGAGGAGATATTTTGCAGGGAGGTGCGCAGGCGCTCGATTTGTTCGCGGGCAATGGCAGGGTCGGGAGAACTGTAAACAGGCTGGACAGCGCTTTCCGCCGCCGTGCGCGCCTCTTCGGTGCGGATCTCGCTGACATATTCGATATCTCTCGGCGATTGAATGGTGGTCTGCGCCACATCCCCTTCGTCCGCCGTCTCGAGGCTGGGGTTGAGCCCCAATGGAGAGACAATGATTCCAAACGAAGCCAGACCGACAAGGACGATCAGGCTGGTTTGCAGAATGCGAATGGAACGTGAAACGGGAGCCCGCGGGGTCATTTGAGGGTTTCGGAGTCAGCGACTCCTGTCGTTGACGGTCCAAAATCGGGAGATTTTGGACTCCGCAGTTTACTTCGCAAGCAGTTCCCTGACTGTTGCGCTGATCATGTCGTTGGGGGCGCGCCCTGCAACCTTGGGCATGACGATCTTCATGACCTTGCCCATGTCGCTTGGGGCAGCGGCTCCGGCTTCGGCGATGGCGGCTTGCACCAGCGCGCGCAATTCTTCGGCAGGCATGGCTTTGGGAAGGAATTCCTCCAGCACCTTGATCTCGGCTTCGTTGGCGGCGACCAGGTCGTCTCGATTGGCTTTCTTCGCCTCTTCCAACGCCTCGCGCCGGTTCTTGACCTCTTTCTGGATCAAGGCTGTGACGGCGGTTTCGTCCAGTTCGGTTCGCTTATCCACCTCCACCTGTTTGACGGCGGCAAGCGCCATGCGCACCGTGCGCTTGCGGACTTCATCTCCGCTCTTCATGGCGGATTTCATCGATTCGTTGAGTTTTGCTTTTGTATCCATGATTTGATTATACCTTTCTTGTGAGTCCGCATCCGTACCGCAATCTTCAGATTGCGTTCTTGAATCGCAACCTGAAGGTTGCGGTACCGCTTATTTATCCACAAACCTTGCGAACATTTCGGGGGTGAGTAGTTTTCGCAATAGATCAAATTCATGCGCGGTACGTTTTGTGGCGGCAGCGATGGCGTAGGGGAACTTTGGTCCCTGGGAGGGTTCGTCGAGATTCATCCAGCCGTGTGAGTCTTTGGGCAACAACTTCAACACCAGCGGGCGCATGAATTTGAAAAAATACAGGGCGTCGAGAGGGAAGTAGATTTTGCCGGTCCGCAGGCTTGGGCTTTTGATCAACTCCCTCTTTAGCGGATCAATCTCGAGCGGGGGCGGAGCCGCGCCGTCGAATGAATCCAACCAGAGGGTGACGTAATTGCTATGGGCGTAGAAATCCTGCGCGGTGTGCAGCAATCTACCAAACGCAACCCACGCGCCGAGGATTCCGGGCGAGAGCAATGTGGCGATGACATAGCCGCGTTGTTCGTTGATGTAACGGTCGCCTTTTTCGATGGCGTTGTTGTCATAATGGATTTCGTCGTGAAAGATTTTGTTGCGCAGCGCATACTGCCGGATATTGGCGGCAATGATGATCTCCAAGGCGCGTTCGCTGACATGCGGGGCAAGCGCTTCACGGGTCATTTCGATGTGATATTGTTCAAGCATGGGCGCGATTATAGCGGAGTTTGCATTCATCGGCGCATACCGGCATTAGCCTGTCCTGGACGGATAGTCCGGGGGAGTGGATAAAAGGATGGGCTAAAATAGGGCTATGAAAAAATGTCCACATTGCCACGAAACGGTCCGTCAAAATAAAGCGGGCAAAACGAATGCAGGTTCGCAAAGATATCGATGTATGCATTGCAAGCGCAAGTACACGCCGGATCCCAAGACGCAGGGCTACCCCGCCAGTATGCGCAAACAGGCGTCCGAGATGTATGTGGATGGCAGTAATCTACGGCGGATTGCTCGGCGCCTGAAAATCCATCATCGAACTGTATCTCTTTGGGTGAGAGAGCAAGCGGAAGCCTTGCCCGCCGCCCCCATGCCCGATGAGGTGAAAGAAGCCGAAATGGATGAGTTGTTCACTTTCATTGGTGATAAAAAAACAGAATCTACATTCTTACGGTTGTAGACCGCAAAACACGCTGTATTCTGGGCTGGGCGGTCGTCTGGGTGCGAACTCAGGAAGCGATCCAACTCATGATAGATGATGCGCCCAAGGCGAAATGGTATTACAGCGACGGTTTCGATGCTTACCAATGGCTTTGGTATCACCTTGGCAGGTATCAGGTTTCAGAAGGCAAAACAGAGACGTATTCGGTTGAAGGTGACAATGCGGAATTGCGTCATTATCTGGCACGCCTCGCTCGTCAATC
>DAOTXI010000459.1:0-1566 GCA_034435475.1 Anaerolineales bacterium | reverse complement strand
TTGATGGCGTCATTTGTTGGACGACCCACGCCGCTGACCTACGCAAAACGTCTTTCTGAAAAATTGGGCGGCGCGCAAATCTACTTGAAGCGCGAAGATCTTGCACATACAGGCGCGCACAAAATCAATAATGCGTTGGGACAAGCCTTGCTCGTGAAGCGCATGGGAAAGAAACGCATCGTTGCCGAAACTGGAGCAGGGCAGCATGGAGTCGCGTCGGCAACGGCGGCGGCGCTGCTTGGTTTGGAATGCGTCGTGTACATGGGTTCGGTGGACATTGCCCGCCAGGAGCCGAACGTCTTTCGCATGAAGTTGCTCGGCGCGGAAGTGCGCCCCGTGGAGTCAGGCACGAAGACCTTGAAAGACGCCATCAACGAAGCCATCCGTGATTGGGTGACGAATGTGCGCGACACGCATTATCTTTTGGGCTCTGCGCTCGGACCGCATCCGTATCCAACCATCGTGCGCGAGTTTCAGTCCGTCATTGGGCGTGAGGCGCGCGAACAAATGCTCATGGACGCGGGACGCCTGCCCGATACGGTCATCGCCTGTGTGGGCGGTGGCTCGAATGCCATCGGCGTCTTCAGCGGATTTATGAACGACGAAGCCGTGGAACTCATCGGCGTGGAAGCAGGCGGCAGTGGAATCGCTTCGGGCAAACACGCGGCTCGCTTCGGCGACGCGGAAAAAGCGCGGGTGGGTGTCATTCACGGCACGCGCACATATGTCTTGCAAGATGAAGATGGTCAAATTGCCGAGACACATTCGGTTTCAGCAGGGTTGGATTATGCCGCCGTTGGTCCCGAACACGCCATGCTGCGCGACAACGAACGCGCCTTCTACACCTCCGCAACGGATGAAGAAGCGCTGAATGCTTTTCAGACCTTATGCCATACCGAAGGGATCATCCCCGCATTGGAATCTTCTCATGCTGTGGCAGAGGTCATCAAGAAAGCACCAACCATGCGCAAAGATCAGGCGATTCTGGTGAATCTGTCAGGAAGAGGGGATAAGGATTTGAATACGGTGATTAAAGAATTGGGCGATATTCGATAATTCGGTATTCGAATATCCAATATCGAATTATCGAACAGAGGAACCCATGAACAGACTTGAATCTGCTTTTCAAAACAAACCCATCTTTATGCCCTACTTCCCATTGGGCTACCCTGACCTGCCCGCCTCTATTGATGTGATTGAAGCGCTCGCCAAACACGGCGCGGACGTGATCGAGGTGGGGCTGTCCTTTTCCGACCCGCTCGCCGATGGACCCGTGATTCAGCAAGCCACGCAAATCGCCCTGGAAAAAGGCATCACGGTCAGAAAGTCGCTCGAAGCGGTGAAGCAATTACGCCAACGCGGTGTGGACATTCCGCTGATTTTGATGGGCTATTACAATCCCATGCTGGCGTATGGATTGGAGAAATTTATCCGCGAGGCGAAAGAAGCAGGCGCGGATGGTTTCATCATCCCCGATTTGCCGATGGAAGAAGCGGAGGAATTTACATCCGTGGCGGGGGACTTGCCGTTGATTCAAATGCTCGCGCCGACCTCGCCCGATGAGCG
>DAOTXI010000458.1:0-1600 GCA_034435475.1 Anaerolineales bacterium | reverse complement strand
CTCCGCCGCCGGGGTGCGCGCCGCTTGCACCGAAGTAGTAGCCTCTGAGCGGGGTGCGGAAGTCTGCCCATTGCGGCGTGGGACGCAGGAAGAATATCTGGTGCAGCAGCAGTTCGCCGTGGAAGATGTTGCCGCCCGTGATGCACGCAATGCGTTCGATATCCTTCGGCGAGATGACCTGCATGCCTACGATGCACTCACGGATGTTCGGCGCGTATTCCTCGATGGTCGAGATCACCGCTTCGCCGAGCTGGTCGCGCTTGGCGTCATCCCAGCCGCCTTCGATATCGTACGGCGCATATTGCACGAAGCAAGACATCACGTGCTGTCCGGGCGGCGCCATGTCTGGGTCGATCATGGATGGGAAAATCATATCGAGATACGGGCGCTTGGAAATCTGCCCGTACTTCGCGTCGTCGTAGGCGCGCTCGATGTAATCGATGCTCGGGCTGATGGAGACCGCGCCGCGATGCAAAACTGAATTTGCGCCATTTCCTGTGTATGGCAGCGCGGTGAAGTTCGGCAGTTTGCTCAACGCGATGTTGACCTTGCCCGACGAGCCGCGTGTGCGGAAGTTTTGCAGCGCGGTGACGAATTCATCGGGGAAATGTTTTTGCTCGACGAATTGCAGGAAGGTGCGCTTCGGGTCAGCGGCGGACATGACAACTTTGGATGTGAGTTCATCGCCATTCTCGAGAGCGACGCCGACAGCGCGTCCATTCTTAACGATGACCTGCTTCACGCTTGCGTTGAGTCTGACTTCCACTCCGAGCGCTTTCGCTGCGCTAAGGATGGAGCCGCTGACACCGCCAGAGCCGTTCTTGGCAAAACCCCACGCGCGGAAGGCACCGTCAATTTCGCCCATGTAGTGATGAAGCAAGACATATGCCGTGCCGGGAGAGCGCGGTCCGAGATAGGTGCCGATGATGCCGCTGGCGGCTTTGGTGCCTTTGAGCGCGTCGGTTTCGAACCACTCTTCGAGCAAGTCCGCAGAGGATTGCGTGGCGAGTTTGGCGATGGTGTACAACTCTTTTTCAGAAAGCGAGGCCGCGTATTGACCGACTTTGAGAAGCCCCATCAGATCGCGGATGCTCATGGATGAGGGGTCGGGTGGAATCAAATTGATGATCGGTTTGATGGCTTTCGCCGCACGCGCCATGACGCGGGCGTACTCGTCGTAGGCTTCGGCGTCTTTGGGCGAGTGACGGTACAACTCGCGGCGGGTCAGATCGTGGTCGTCCCATGAGGCGAGGTAGTCGCCGTTTTCCATGGGCGTGAAGGTGCTGGGCAATGGAAGAATCTTGAGACCATGTTTTGGCAGTTCCAAATCGCGGATGATCTCCGGGCGCAGCAAACTCACCACATAGGAAAATTCGGTGAACTTGTAGCCGGGGAAGATTTCCTCGGTCACTGCCGCGCCGCCGACGATGGGTCGGCGTTCGAGCACGACCACTTTCTTGCCAGCGCGGGCTAAATAAGATGCGGCGACCAGACCGTTATGTCCACCGCCGATGATGATTGCGTCGTATGTGTTGGATGTCATGAATAAGTCCTTTGATTGACCGCAGACGATAGACCGCCGACCGCGACTTCAATCGTC
>DAOTXI010000457.1:0-2384 GCA_034435475.1 Anaerolineales bacterium | reverse complement strand
TCCAATTCACATATTCGATGAGCGCCTTGCCGATCAAACGATCATCCTCCCGCGCAAGGATGGCGAAGTGGAAGAGGTTCCCTTCTTCATCCATCTCTCTTTCGATGGCTTCGTATTGCGCTTTCACCATCGCCGGAGATAAGGGGCGGACGGGTTTTAATTCCATCAGGCGCATGAATTCGGCGTCGCGCGTCCAACGAGACTCGATGACGGGATGCGTTATATGGTCAATGGGACCAAGACAGACATCCTTTTCCTCAAATAATTGGGTCGGTAAGGTAAGCATGGTGGTTCTCTTCCTACATACAACAAAAAAGCGGTTACAGAGAAGGCTCCGTGACCGCTTTACGGGTTAAAGAAAACGACCACGGGGCTTGACGCGCCGTGGTCGGAAGGATGCGTGGAAAGTCCTAACGACGTACAGGCGCACTACGGCTATCACCAGCGGGACTGGCGGCAGCGGAACAGAGGTAAAACTTCATGAACATTGGGTAGCGCGCTCCTTTCTTTGGAATTCCTCTTTTGAGGTAGATGGAGTCTATCATGTGAAGCGAACGGACGTCAAGCGGAATTTTACCGAACCTTTTCGAGCGATTCTCGCGACAGATTAATCAAAGAGGTTGACATGACCGCTGCAAACACAATCCCCGATCAACGATGTGTTCTCATTATTTCAGAAGACGCCGACATGGCGCAGGTCTGGAAGACGCTCTTCGAGAAACATAATTTCCCCGTGATATGTGAATCGACACTGCAATCGGGTCTTTCCTCCGCGCGCATCCTCTCCCCCGACCTGATCCTGTTAAACGTGGACATTCCGGCGGTCGAGCGCCTGGCACTCTGCCGCGAATTGCGCGCAACAACAGATGGCGCGCTCCTCATGGTCGAATTCAACTTCAAGAACCCCAATATCCTTGAATATCACCGCGCCGGGGTGGACGAGACGATTTCGCCTTCGATCAACCCAATGGCGCTGATGATCAAATCCCTCGCCTGGCTTGCGCGATACAATTGGGTCGCTCCGCACAAGTCACCCGCACAGATGTGGACATAAACTTGACTCAAATTGCAAAGAATTTTCACACTACCGCAAACTTCAGTTTGTGCTTTGCGCGAGAGCAAACTGAAGTTTGCAGTACTGCCACGCTATGGATTTGACGTCCGAATCCGCCCGGCGATCAATGCGTCGAGAGTCTCCTGCACAAGCCGGAGTTTCGCTTCTGTGAGTACGCCTGTATCCACATCTGCAATCCCAAGCGGAGATTGGACGTTCTGCCCGCCCTGCCCGGCGATCAACTGGGGCCAGGCGGTCTGAATGGCTTTGATGGTATCGGGGGTAATCGTCATCAGCCACCCGCCGGGGCGCGGCTCGGGGCGTGAGATTCCGATCAAATAAACGCCCTGGGTCCCGACATAGGATAGGAAATCGTCGCTGGCAAGGGAGGGGTAGATGTAAAGCCCGTCCACATCCTTGTCGTTGATCAATACATTGGCGTAGCCGCCGAACTTGCCGGGGTCTTCATTGGGTGGAATGCCCAATACCTGCGGATATGAAATCGGATCAATGTAAATGCCCTCGCACAAACCGCAGTAGTAACGCATCCCATTATTGAAGGCGTTGAGCGCAGCCAATGCGTTCTGGTCGCCATCGGGATATAACATGCCAAGGTGGTATTCATCGAGAAGCATGGCAAGGGTATACCCGGCAAGGAAGGCGGGCAATTCCACTTCGTTGCTCGGCGCGAGGACGCTGACATTTCCGCCCGCGGGGATGTTGGGAATATTCACCGAGAGGAATTGAACCGTGGGCGCGGCGGGCGCATAAGTCAGCACGCCAGGATCGGGCGGGAGCGCGATCACAACTTTGAGGGTCGGGTCGGCGAGGTCTTGTTGAGATATGGCGTTGCGCACCTGAAAACGATAACCCGAAGCAAGCGCGAGATCGTAAACTGTTTTCTGATACAGATCGGATGTGGCTTTATCCATATCCGCGGGCAGGACGAGCAAAACCAGCGGCGTGGACAAGGTTGGGATGGGCGTGGCAGACGGGGGCGGAGTCTGAGACGGGACCACCGTCGGGGCGGCAACTTCGGGAGTGTCACTCCCCCCACAGGCGGTCAAAATCAAAACGGCGAGGAAGAAAATCAAAACTTGTTTTACACGCACAAGGAATCTCCGGGGTTTAGAGTCCCGGAATTATAACGTCAAATAAAAATGCAGGTCACGCTTGAAACGCGACCTGCATTTTTATGGCTCTCCCGTAATTAACGGGAAAAGCAGAAAGGATGTGCTACCATCGGAGTAGAAAGGGATTCTCCGATGAACAACAACGAGTTTCTCGACAAATTGCTTGGCATCCCAAAACTCCGTATAGTGAAGTCTGA
>DAOTXI010000456.1:0-2515 GCA_034435475.1 Anaerolineales bacterium | reverse complement strand
GCTCAGTTCGATTGACCAGTCGCTCCAGCAGATTTCGTCCACGCTCGAACAGGGACTTGCGCTTGCCGAAGAGACCATTTCTCAATTAGAAACCGCCGCGCAGACCGCGCAAACCAACGCGCAGGAATTGAAGGCGAACGCGCAGGATATGATGACCGTTTTGCAAGCCGACCAGCAGGCGCGGTTGAACCAAATTTCGCAGATCCAACCGAACAGCATCCCGACGGATAAACTCTCTGCATTGAAGGCTGGTTTTGACTTTATTGATTTTGCCAACAGCGCGCTGGCTGACAATAAACTCTCGCGGGATGAGTTGAATAACCTGATGCAGCTGGGCAGGAACGCGCAGGCGGGCTTTCAGCAGTTCGGCGGCGCCGATGCCACCGGACCGGATGTGACTCAATTTGCCGGGAAGTTCGACGAGATCGGTCAGCAGTTAGCGCGGGGTGAGATCAGCCGTGGACGTGAAAACCTGGGCGGCTTTGAAGCGTCGCTTGGCGCCCGTCCCGACTTCAGCGGCGTTGGCGGCGGCGGTGGTCCCAACCTTCCCGGCGGTGGGGGTGGTTTGCCCGGTGGCGGTGGACCTGGCGGCGGTGGACCTGGCGGCGGTCCCGGAGGCGGACCCAATCCGTAATGATAAAAAGGACTGACTTGGGAGGACCCGAGTCAGTCCTTTTTAGAGCGCGGTCTAAGTCCAGCCGTCAGTTCTTTATCATCCTTGGCGCAAAGATGAATAACCCCAGCAAAATCAACCCGCCTGCAAAGAACGGGACCGGCGCGCCGAGCCATTGAAACAAAGCGCCATAGAAAAGGGGAGCAATCGCATTTGCCGCGCTATACGCCGCCGCGGACACGCCCAACATGCCGCCGACTTCGTCTTTGGCGGATGCCTTTGTGATCAGACTGTTTACGGCAGGCTGCAATGTCCCGCCGCCAATGGCAGCCGGGATGCTGGCGATTAACAACCAGATGATGCCGAGCCATCCGCGAGCCGCCTCATCCGGCAGGTTTACGTTGATGCTTTGAATGGACACGCGGAACTCGCCCTGCCCGGCGAGGCTTTCGAGTACGCGCGTTTCGTCGTACCAGGGAACAGGCACGGGCGGAGTCAGAGCCGTGCCGATCAGACCGATGGCGAGCGTGCCAATCCCCATGATCGCCAGCCAGCGGTCACCATATTTTTTCGACCAGCGTCCCACCAGCCCCGCCTGCACAAGGATGATGACGATACCCGCCAGCATGAACAGACCGGATGTGTCGCGCGCGTCCATGCCGAGACGGGCGAGAGTGAACAACGAGAAGAGCTGTTCATATCCGCCGAACGCAACCTGATAAAAGAACATGACCACAATCAAGAATAGAAGCGTCGGACGCCCCAGGGCTTCGCGTAACGCTCCAAACGAAAACGGACGGCGTTTGCGCGACGCTTCGGGGTCTTCGGTTTCGCTGACGGTTTCTTTGAACCAGAAGACCGTCAGCAAAATGGATATCAACGAGAAGAGCGAAGCCGTCCACGCCACGGCTTGATAGTTCTGACCCGTTGAAGCGAGGACGATGAAGGCGAGGATGGGTCCCAACACAAAGCCGACGCCGAATGCCGCGCCAACCAAACCTAACCCCTGTGTGCGCGTCTTTTCATGGGTGCTGTCTGCAATGGCGGCTTGCGCGGTGGAGATGTTCGCGCCGGATAAACCGTCTATGATGCGCGAGACGAAAAGCAAGAACATGCTGTTGGCAAAGCCCAGCATGATGAAACCAATCAGCGTGCCGAACTGGCTGGCAACGAGAATCGGCTTGCGCCCAAATCTATCGGAGAGTCTGCCGAGAATTGGCGCGCCGATGAACTGCATCAGCGGATAGGCGGCTTGCAGAATGCCGACCACGATCGGTTCCGCGCCGAAGCGGGCGGCGTATAAAGGCAAAAGCGGAATGATGATGGAGAGTCCCATCAGGTCCACAAGCACGATGACGAGAATGGGCAGAATGCGTTTGAAATCCAGTTTTTCTTCGGAGGGTGTTGAGGTTGTGTCGCTCATGTGATTCCTTTGCAAAACGACGGCAGACCGCAGATGGTGGATGGCGGTCTGCCGTCGTTCGTCTGCGGTCAAGGGTTAATCATCTATCGTCTGTTACGCGATGATGGTTTCGTCTTCCTTCTTCTTGAACTGGCTCATGTACAACTCATAGTAGAACCCATATTTTGCGAGTAATTCCTTGTGCGTGCCTTGCTCCACAATATCGCCGTGATTCATCACGAGAATTAAGTCCGCATCGCGGATGGTGGAGAGGCGGTGCGCGATCACGAATGAAGTGCGATTCTTCATCAAGTTGGTCATGGCGCGTTGAATGAGCGCCTCGGTGCGGGTGTCCACGCTGGAGGTGGCTTCATCCAAAATCAAAATCTTCGGGTCGGCGAGGAAGGCGCGCGCGATGGTCAGCAACTGCATCTGTCCCTGTGAGATGTTGGTGGTCTCTTCGTTCAAGACCATGTTGTAACCATCCGGCAGGGTGTGGA
>DAOTXI010000455.1:0-5988 GCA_034435475.1 Anaerolineales bacterium | reverse complement strand
GCGTGTCTCTTGAGGATAATAGTCCAGCGCCTTTTGCAATAGATTTTTGAGTTCGATGAGAAATGGGTAGCGGGGGTTGAATTCGTAAACGCGCGTTCGCCCAACATTGCGGCTGACCAACACGCCGCCGGCTTCGAGGCTGTCCATCTGCTTCTGGACCTGATTGAGACTGATCTCGAAGAAACCGGAAATTTCCCTCGCGTACCCGCTCCCCCGGGCAAGGAAAAACAGAAGGACCTTTTCGCGCGCGGCAGAACCAAGAATTGTTTCCAGCATTTTATTGACCTATTTTGTGGGTTATTTGACCTATTTTAGAGGTCATTATATCAAGTACCAACTTCATCAGCAAATTAGGGAAAAAACCGTTCTCTTAATCTATTTTCCCCAACCTCCTCCACCCCTCCCATGGATTTTCGCCACGCCAGATCGCCAGACCGTGCAGAATCAAACCGAGCTGGGAAAACGCAAACCAGGACAGAACAACAGAGAGGGAGAGAGAGGCGTTGTCGATCCAGCCGGGAGCGGAGTCTTTCAAAGTCTGCGCCTGAGCGAGCCAGCCGGTCAATTTGGAATCATATCCATCGAGCACTTCGAGCAGGGATTGCAGATTCTGTTTGGTCGTCTGAAAATCGCCGCCAAGCAGGTAGGATGTGTCGTTGATGAAGACCGAGGTGCGTTGCGCAATATCCTGCATGTCGGCGATCCCGGTATCGAGCGAATCCACGCCGGTGATGATCTCCGCCAGCAGTTCGTCGCCGGGGACTTCGAAATTGACAAATGGCAGGGAATTCAATTGTTCCAACGCATCGCGTAAATCCACCAGTACGGCGCGGACTTCGGTGATTCTCTCGCGGGTATTTTCGAGTTCGGGGATGAGTTCCTCATCCAGGGTCTGGTTGACCTCTTCCAACGCATCTTTGGCGCTGGTGGCTTTTTCAGAGAGTGAAACCAGCGCATCCTCCGCCGATTGGATGATCCTCAATGCGCGTTCCACCTCTCCCTTCGCCATGCGCAAGTCGGACTGGACTTGTGTCAACTGGGTTTCGGCTTCGGTTAGGCGAGCGGTGATTTCCACCGTCAATGGCTCGTTATAAACCCAGACAAGGGTGGCCCCCACAAGACTACTCAAAAGAAAAATGGAACTGACACCGATCAAAAGACCCGCCAAAATTTTTCGCATCATGCTTCCTTCCTTTCTGAGATTACAACCCCAGACTTGGAAAACTTTCACGCAGGGGAACAGACAAGCGATGAGGCACAGACCCTCTATTGGCTACACGACTTTTTCTATCCTGAGTTAACTTGACAAACCGTCTAACTTAGACTATCATCTAATTAGCCATTTGCCTAACTAATCCACTCGACTAACCACCGTCCCCTTTAGAGAGAGAGGAGACCATGTCCATTACGACGCTCGAAGAACCAATTATGGAAAAACTAAAACCGACATCCGCTTCAGACCTCGCCGAAGCCGACACCACAGCCCGGAGCATTTTCACCCGCCAGACCGGTCAAACCCTCATCGCGCTTGGAACACTCTTCAAACATGTGCCGCCATTCAACGAGAGCATCGAGAAAAGCACCGGCGATACGCTGATTGCCATCGGCAGGAAATTGAAAGGTCAAAAATAACTCCTCCAAGACCGGGTGGTAGTTCCACGTAAGGACTGTCACCCGGGATTTCATTTCGCCCCGGAGAAACCGCATGACAAACCCCTCCCCTGCCATCGTTTGGGATTTCGGAACCGCCTATGAATTATTCGTCAGCCTGCACGTTTTGATGGAACCCGACTATTTCGGCATTCGACCTTCCTACGCCGCCAGCGTCCGCGCGCGCATCCCGGCGGCAGAACGAAAATTGCTGGAGGATTTATATCCTTTATTGGGCGTTCCGCTCAAATGGATCCACCGCCTGCCCACCCCCAAAGACGCCATCAGCGCCATGTGGGCGCTCAAACAGATCCCCGTTGCCGAGCGGATGATCGAACTTTACAGTGTCCGCGATGAAGATAAATACGACGACCCCGAAGAAGAGAAAAAACGAAAGACCTACAAGGAAATCCTTCTGCGCATTGCCGGGCAGAAAAAATTCACCGCCGCCGATGTGGATTTCTTCCACAAGCTTTTCTCCAAAAAACACGGCTCGATAAAACGCGAAGAAACAGAATCCGCTTTGGGGTGGTGGAGTCGCCCTGCAGAATTGGGCGAAGCCTTTCTCTCTGCCCTGCAATCCTATTACCAGGCATTTTTCGAGGAGGAGGAAAAGCGCATCGAACCCGCCCTGCGGACTGCCCTTGAAAAAGCCCAGGCATTATCCTCCGCTGTAAGTTTCGAAGAACTCTTCACCGACCTCTCCCAGGGGCTGCAACTCGGTGATGAATTCAACGCCAGTACCTACATCCTCGCCCCTGCGTTTTGGACCACCCCGCTGGTCTTCTTCGAAAAATTCGACCGCGACACCATGCTGCTGGCGTTCGGCGCGCGCCCGGCGGATATGTCTGTCGTCCCCGGCGAGATCGTGCCCGATGCGCTTGTGCGTTCGCTCAAGGCGCTGGCAGACCCGACCCGTCTCAAGATCATGCGTTACCTCACCAGTGATAGCCTGACGCCTTCCGAGATCGCCCGCAAACTCCAACTCCGCCCACCGACCGTCACCCATCACCTCAAAGAGTTGCGGCTCGCCGGTCTGGTGGAATTCTCGGTCATGCACGAAGAGAATCGTTACACAGCGCGCAAGCAAGGCATCGAAGCGACATATCATATCCTCAATTCCTTCCTTCAAGGTGAACAGATCAAAGAAATGGCATGAACACACAAAAAGAAAAATCCCGCAGTCCCTTTCGCATTTTTGGAGAGTACCTCTCCCATATCCGCGCATTCAAGCCAAATGCGCGGCTTTATCTTCTCAACGTCATCGTCACCGGCGCAGTCATGGGCGTCTTCCGGCTGATCTTCAACTTCTACGCCCTCAGCCTCGGCTTCGACGAATCGGTGCTGGGCAACCTCATCACCACCAGCAGTTTCGTCGCATTGATCGCCGCCCTGCCCATGGGCTATCTCGCGGACACCATCGGACGCAAGAATTCGCTTGTCCTTTCAAGCGCCCTGCTGGCTATAGCCATCCTCGCCATGGCGCTCTGGCAGACAGAAACCTCGTTGTACGCGATGAACGTCGTTTCGGGGCTGGCGCAAAGCCTGGCTGGCGTCACCATGTCTCCCTTCCTAATGGAAAACAGCGACGAGAAGGAACGCACTTATCTCTTCAGTTTCGGGCAGGGTCTCACCATGACGATGGCATCCATTGGCAACTGGATCGGCGGCTACCTGCCCACCTGGATGGGCAATGTAGCGGGCGTCCCGGCAACCAGCAGTCACGCCTATGGAAACTCCATTCTGGCGGCGGGTGTATTTGCAGTTGTGGCGATCCTGCCTTTGTTATTCATCACCACCCCAAAGATTTCGCGCGGACAGCGCGCAGTATTTGCCCCCTTCGAATTCGCGGCAAAACACCCTGGCATGTTGGTCAAGTTCATTTTGCCGATGCTTCTCACCTCCCTGGGCGCGGGTCTCATCATGCCCTTCATGAACGTCTTTTTCCGCGTCGTGCATAACCAGCCCGACCCGGTCATCGGCGCCTTGTTCGCCTGGGGCTCGCTGGCAATGGGCATCGGACTTTTGATCGCCCCGCCGCTTGCGGAACGGACCGGGAAGATTCAACTGGTTGTCATCTCGCAGGCATTGTCCATCCCCTTCCTCATCCTGCTTGGTTTTTCGCCCATCTTTTGGGTCGGCGCGGCGACCTATTACATCCGCCTCGCGTTGATGAACATGAGCAGTCCCGTCTATCAAGCCTTTGTGATGGAGCATGTCGAACCCTCCGGGCGGGCGACGGTGGCGAGCCTGACCAGCATGGCATGGAATTTTGGATGGGCGTTCAGCCCCACCATCAGCGGCTGGTTGCAGGTCAAGTATGGGTTTGGTCCTCCTTTCGTCGGAACCATCATCCTGTACACGATCTCGGTCTTCATGTATTGGACTTTTTTCTGGCGCGGGTCCGTTGAGCCTGCAAAGGCGCCGATCGCCGCGGATTGATGGAGCGTAATGAGAGGGTCGCCCCTACGTGTGACATCAATTATTTCTCTGTTTTCAAACTAAACGTAAACGTACTGCCTTTTTCTTCACCCGCAGACTCTGCCCAGATGCGCCCGCCGTGCGCTTCAATGATGTGCCGCGCGATCGTCAGCCCGATGCCGGAGCCTCCGCCTGCATGGCGTGAGCGAGATTTGTCCACGCGATAAAAACGGGTGAAGATGTTGGCGAGATGTTCCTGTGGAATGCCAATGCCAGAATCTTTGACAGAAATGTAAATTTCATTTCCATGCTGTGAGGCAGAGATCAACACTTCGCCGTCTTCAGGGGTGTATTGAATTGCATTCGCCGCCAGGTTCACCAGCACTTGGGTAATGCGGTCCTCATCGGCATGGACAAGGTTGAGGTCAGTGGGCAGGCTTGAGCGGAGAGTGATGCGCTTTGCTGTCGCTTGAGGTGAAAGCCTCTTAAGAGTAGTCTGCACCAGCGTAGAAACGCTCACCGGGCGGGCATCCAAAGAATAAGCCTTGGCTTCCACACGGCTCAACTCTTGCAAGTCATCGACAAGGCGCGAGAGGCGGTCGGCTTCGTGATGGATTTGGTTGAAGGTTTCGGGGTTGGGGGGCAGAACGCCATCGACCAGACCTTCCATGTATCCTTTTATGGATGTGAGCGGTGTTCGCAATTCGTGCGTGACATCGCCGATCAGTTGGCGGCGCATGGTTTCGACTTGCTCCAACTGCGAAGCCATTTGATTGAAGCGCATGGCAAGCTGGGCGATCTCATCTACGCCGCGAGAATTGACGCGTTCATCATAATGTCCTTCAGAAATGCGCTGACTGGCAGACATGATGGCTTGCACCGGCGAAACGATATTGCGCGAGAGCAGCCAACTAACCAGGACCGCGATCACTGCGGCGGCAAACACAGAGATTAAGAGCGCTTCGTTAAATGAGGCTTGAAAGTTCTCATAAAAATCTGCCGCCATGCCGCGCCCCTGTCCTTGACCTTGTCCCTGACCCTGTCCTTGCCCCATCATAAACCCCATGCCCATTTGCTCTTCCATAAATGCCAGATGACGCGCATACGCGCGCGGCGTGGTGATCTGCGTGGCGACCCAAATGACCGAGACGCCCACCAACAACACGGCCAGGTAGGAAAGAAAAAGTTTTAATCCCAAACGGGCGCGAATGTAATTCATTAAACCTCTATCTTAACCGGACTCAAAAGTCTCCAGACTTTTGTTCCTGATTTTCGCTCCAACGTCGGGAGACGTTGGACTCCGCTTTTTACAACGGCTCATCATCAAAACGATAACCCACCCCGCGTACCGTGGTGATGAGTTCTTCATTGCCAAGTTTTTGGCGCACATGCCCAAGGTGAACATCCACCACGCGCATTTCACCAAAATATTCGCCGCCCCACACCTTCTCCAACAACTGCTCACGCGAAAGCACACGCCCATGATTTTCAGCCAGGGCTTTGAGCAATTCAAATTCGATGGAGGTCAACTCAATGGGATTTTCATCCACTGTAACCGTGTGCGCGCCCACATCCACTTTGACATGCCGAAACGACATCACGCTTCTCTCTCCGCCCGAGCCTGTTCCTGTTTGCAGACGCCTCAGCGCCGCCTTGACTCGTGCCACCAACTCCCGCGGACTGAACGGTTTGGTGACGTAATCATCCGCGCCAACAGAAAGCCCGACGATCTTATCGGTCTCTTCGGTGCGGGCGGTCAGCATGATGACGTACACATCCGACTCGCGGCGCAGGCGGGAGAGCAATTCAATGCCGTCGATTCCGGGCAGCATCAGGTCGAGGATGATGAGGTCAGGCTTGAAGGCGCGCGCAGCTTTCAACCCGGCATTGCCGTCGGCGGCGGTGAAGACTTCATAC
>DAOTXI010000454.1:0-1691 GCA_034435475.1 Anaerolineales bacterium | reverse complement strand
GACAAGGGATGCACCATCTCTGCCTCGAAGTGGACGATATCGAAGGCATGATGACGCAGTTGAAAGTGAAGAACATCCGTCTCATCAACGAAGAACCGCGCACCGCCGCCGACGGAAAGAAATATGCCTTCATCCATCCCGAGTCCACGGGTGGGGTGCTGGTGGAGTTGTATCAGATCTAAATGTTGGAAAACCTCGAGGCGATTCTGGAATGTGAGTGTGGTCTTGCGAAAGACCGTCTTGTTGTCGTCGGCGTATCCGGCGGACCAGATAGCCTGTGTTTGATGGAAGCGATGCGAAAGGCGGGCTATCACCTCCTTGTTGGATACTTCGATCACAAACTTCGCCCCGAATCGGCAGCTGATGCGGGGAAAGTGGAAAAGACCGCCTCGCGTCTGATGTTACCCTGTGTAATTGACGGCGCCGATGTGCGGGCTTATGCCAATGAGAAGAAAATGTCCATCGAAGAGGCGGCGCGCACCCTGCGTTACCGATTCCTGTTCGACCTTGCCCGCCGTCAAAAAGCCCAGGCGGTGGCAGTCGGACACACTGCCGACGACCAGGTGGAAACCGTGCTGATGCATTTCCTGCGCGGCAGCGGTATTTCGGGGTTGAAGGGCATGTCGCACCGTTCGATCATTAAATCCTTCGACCCGGACATTCCCGTTGTGCGCCCGCTCCTTGATACATGGCGGGAGGAGACAGTTCTCTACTGTGCGGTGAATGGCATACGCCCTGTGCATGATGTAACCAACGATTCTGTCAACTTTCAACGCAACCGCATCCGTCACTTGTTGATCCCCTCGCTCGAAACCTACAACCCAAACTTCCGCGAGACGATCCTGCGCATGTCGTATTCATTGAAGGGCGATTTTACCTTTGTGATGGAAACCTTGGAACGCACATGGGGCGAGACCGTTGTTTCTGCAAATGAGGAAATCATTACGTTCGATCTGCCTCGTCTGGCGTCCCAGCCACCTGGTCTTCAACATAACCTGATCCGCCACGCCATGCAGACACTTCACACCGGGGTGGATATTGACTACCGGACTTTGAAACGCGCGGCAGATTTCATCAACCAGCCGCCGACGAATTCCGGCATGGATTTGAAAGCCGGCATGCGTTTGCAGCGCGAAGAAGGACTCTTGCATGTTTGCGCGCCTCATGCTGAATTGCCATCTGACCGTTGGCCCCAGTTATCCAGTGATGTCCCGCTCTCGATTGCTGTGGGGGAGCAAGCTTCATTGCCGGGGGGGTGGCGTTTGATGAGCGAGGTTTGGCGGCTCCCCGCTCTGGCGATGGAACAAGCCGGGGAAAACGAAGACCCGTTCCAGGTCTGGTTGGATGCGGCGGAGTTGCCGGAAAGACTCGACCTGCGGACCCGACGTCCGGGCGATCAATTCTCCCCGCTCGGCATGGACGGTCATTCGCAAAAACTTTCGGATTTTTTCGTCAACGAAAAGTTGCCCCAGCGCGCGCGTGACCGCTGGCCCCTCTTGTGCGCCGGGGATGAGATTGTCTGGGTCCCGGGATTTCGCCCGGCGCATCGTCACCGCTTGAAGGAAGCGACAAAGTCAGTGGTCTATTTTTCAATACAACGCCCCGGCAATGACGAACATCCCCACCCGTGAAGGCGGGGATGTTCATTTATTTTATTTCGCCGTTCAACTGTTTCAGCTTGATGAACAACT
>DAOTXI010000453.1:0-1522 GCA_034435475.1 Anaerolineales bacterium | reverse complement strand
GGCTGAGGGAATATGCTGTGGTCCACGGGACCGCTCGAATTACGGAGGGAGGCGCGCCGGAGTTGTTGCAAAAACTCGCTTACGTGTACATGGGTTCCGGCGTAAAATTCCCGCCGATGGAGAATCCTCCATCCGGGTATATTACAAGAATCCGCGTGGACCGGGTCGAAGGAGTCGGCCCGTGGGTGACGAAATCCGCTTGAGAATTATCGGTAGAAAAGAGGAAGCATGGCAGAAGCAAAAACATGTCCCAAATGCAAGGGCGCTATGAAACAGGGGCGGATCATGAAATTCAACGAATATTCTCTCAAGACGAAATACGTGTATGTCTTCGCGCCAGATGAAGAAACGGGACCGGACCTATCGAAGGCATTTTCCGGCAAGCCGCTGTCGAAAGACCGCAAGCCCTTGGTTGCATATTGCTGCGATGAGTGCGGTTTCGTGGAATTCTACGGATTGCCTGCGTGAACATCCAGGACGCCTATAACGAATGGTCGGAACTTTACGACTCGAACGTTAACCGCACGCGCGATCTGGATGCCGAAGTGACGCGCCTCATTCTTAAGGGACAGCGCTTCCCGTCCATTCTAGAGATCGGCTGCGGGACGGGCAAGAACACCGAGTTTCTCGCCACACTTGGCGATTCAGTATTGGCATTTGATTTCTCTGAGAATATGCTCGCCAAAGCCCGCCAAAAGGTGACCGCGAGTCACGTCCGCTTTGAACGGGCAGATATTACCCAGCCGTGGAATTGTCCCTCTGATTCATTTGACCTTGTTACTTGCAACCTTGTTCTCGAACATATCCAAGACCTGAATCACATCTTCGCCCAAGCCGCGCGAACCTTGCGAAACGGCGGGCAGTTCCTCGTCAACGAACTGCATCCCTTCAAGCAATATGGCGGCACCAAAGCCCGCTTCGAGCGCGGCGCAGATATCGTCGAAGTGGATGTTTTCATCCATCACATCTCCGAGTTCATCCACGCCGCGGAAACGAACGGATTGAAGTTAATTAAACTTGATGAATTCTGGCATGGGGAGGATGCAGGCAAGCCGCCAAGGTTGATCTCTTTCGTATTTGGAAAATAAACCTCTTAGAAACTGTTTCTTAACTTCTTTTTTTTGGACATGGACAACACGGATTTCACGGAAAAAACCTCTTAATATCCTGCCTTTTTCCGTGAAATCCGTGTACAGAAGATAAGACGATCAGGACTTAAGAAACGCTCTCTTATGGCGCGGGAACTACGGAGAGAAAATCTGCGGCGGCCCAGCCTGCGCGGGTGTTGTCGTAGGATGCAACCATGTACCACCAGGTATAGCCGTCGGCTTCCTGTGGTCCGTCTTTGACGAGGAAGACTTCGGCTTCTTCGCCGAGGAAGACAGTCTGGGTGTTCAAGCCAGGCGCAGAGCGGATGCGCAAGCCGTCGGTGCCGACTTCGGTGATCTGGACGTAGCCGTCGATGTGGATCGTTGTCGGGTCGACGGTTGGGGAGGCGAGCGGGTCGAAGGTGGGGGTAGGG
>DAOTXI010000452.1:0-20505 GCA_034435475.1 Anaerolineales bacterium | reverse complement strand
CTTCTGTACTCTTCTATTACATTCGAATCGGTGAATGCAATTGGTGTGTCTTCTGTGCAACTAATTCGATCTAGTAAATGGTCTTCTTCTATTCGCTCAATTCTATTTTTAGCGATATTGTATAACATCCAGTGAAATTTCTTTTGCCGTTTTAGTAAGATATATAAATATGTTGATCGAACTTTTGCTGATACCATAGCGCTTGATATGTCATCTGGAATGGTTTTTGCATAATCTTCGTTGATTTTAAGCTGAGCAAGATGCGTTAAAAAAGTAGATACTTCAAATCTCTCATCCTCTAAACTACTTATCTCTATACTTCCTAAGTTCTCGATTTTTAGCGATGATAACCCTCGAAGAGTTTCGAATTTTTTAGTGTCTTCCGGAATAATCGGAATTTCGGTGATTTTTTCTGCTTCTTTGTTTCTTTTTGTTAATTTTGAAAATCTATTTTGAACTAGCAAAGATTCTTTGTTGCGGTTTCTATTTAATTGGTAAGAACCAACAAATAAGTAAAACTGAACCATCCTGGGCTCTGTCCAAAATCTTAGAATTCGCCCTGCGCGTTGAATAATGATGTCAGGTGTCCATGCAATGTCATAATGAATTACTATGCTTGCATCTTGTAAATTAACTCCTTGACTGTATGCGTCTGTTGTTATTAGAACATCATATCTGTCTTCTGGAGGTGATGTACCTTCTTTAGAATTAGAAATTGGAGCAAAACCAAGCATTAATGCTTGAACCTCAGAGAATTCTTTCTGTAAAAATTCATCACCATTTTGCTTGACTGTGTTAGCAATCCTCAATTCAGAAATAAATTTTTGCAGCCCTTTTGCAATATAAACTGAAGTTACAAGCCGTTCAGAGAAAATAAGTATCTTTTGATTGTCTTGACGTAATTGCTTAACCAAGACTATTAACCTCATAAATTTTTCATCATCTTCATAACGCATCTTGCTCAGTGCATCTAATATTGGTTTTAATTCCTTTTCTCTTTCCTCTCGCGTATAAATAAAAGGATATTCATATCCATTTTCTTCGTTTATAGTTTTGTTGATTACTTCTCGCAATGCCCAAGGCGAACTTCCCCAAGATATCGCAGCTTCATTTTCCGCACCTGCTTGTGAACGAGCCCAGCCATCTCGTGTTTTATATTGGATTGGATTATGTTTGAAATACCCGTTATCAAGAGCATTGGTCATCAATTCTTCCACTATCACTGGAACATTAATTTTGCTAACATGGATTCTTGGAATATACTTTTTCTTGTCGCCAAATAATAAATAATCTCCTTCTTTACTTTGTAGCGCAAAATTTTGGGCTACATATGGGGTGTTGATTACTGTGCCAACAGGTAAATCTACTAAATCTTCAACCCGATTAACTTTCCAAGAATGTAAATACAATTTTCCGGGTTCTAACCCAGGAATTGATCTTTGATGTGGGATTTCTTTAGGGTTTGTATGGGGTAATAAAAGTAATTGGTGATTAATATTGTTTACTTCGGTAGAATATGGCGTTGCTGTTAACAAAAGAACAAGGCATTTTTTCTCGTTGATAGCATCGATCAAACGAGAAAATGAAAGCCTTTCACCTCCTTCGCCTTTTTCTCTGTTCTTAAAATACTGGCTTTCGTCGATAATTATCAACCATTTTTCGTCAACTTCATCAAGTGCTTCAAGTAGTTCATTTAATGCTTTTTGATTATTTTCTTCCTTGGGTGGCATGTCGAGCAAATTTCTTGTATGAATAGAAACTGGCACGCCCGCGCTTCTTAATCTTTTTTGCCATTCATCCTTTACTGGCTTGGGTGCTACTACAAGGACATTCAGTATTTTTTGTTCGTGATGAACAAGTTTGTATGCAATATGTGTTGCAATTATTGTCTTTCCTAAACCTGTCGACGCAACGACCATTGCCCCTCGATAATTGTCAAGTTGGCGGAGAGCGCGATCTACAACTATCATTTGATATTCAGACGGTATTTTGTAGTTTTCCCTTGGAATTAGGGCATTGCTCTCTGGTGCTAATGCTTGAATTGTCTTGAGGTAAATATCCCAAGGCTTGTATAGCCCCAACCATGCTCTCAGCCTTTTTAATAAAATTTCACTAACATCTTCTGTATCGGAAGCATTCCAGTAGTTTTTGTATTGCTTGATCCACCACTTTATGCGATCCTTGCTTTCTTTCTCTGTAATTACTAAATCACCTTCTTGATTTAACTGTAAACCGTTGTTTGTTAAGTTGGTTGATCCGCTTGCAACAAATTTATCATCAAAGATATATATTTTTGAATGATCCTTTTGCCTGAGGCGAGCATCAACAATACGAAATTCTCTATTTTCGAGTTTATGGATTAGGTTTAATACTGCCTCACGACGATTGTCATGCCATCTACCTAGATCGTCCATTATTTCATCAACTAAGGTCATTTTTGCTTCATATCTTGAACGATCATCATAGCCAACAAGTATATCTACATACTTGTTTTGGACATGTTCTTTTATTAGGTTATAACCTTGAATAGAGAAAAAACCCGTAGAAAGTCGTATCTGTTTTTTTGCAGAGGCAAATAGCGGTTCTAAGAGACTTATTGATTTTTTACCCCACCAGTCTAATAAAATATCCTTTTCTTCTCGATTGGAAACTAATTTTGCTTTATAGTTTCTTTTTGTATTGGGATTTAAGTCAATATTTACTTGGTCTTCATCGCTCTCGCTAGCTATATGAATTAATTTATTTTCTCGGCAAATTAAGCATGTGTCGCCGCGTAGGATTTCTCGGTAACTTGCAAGCCATTCATGCCCGTTTTTGCATTTCCATTTTGTGGGAGAAAAATATTTTGTGACATAAGGACCAAGCCATTCAATACTTCGCTGTTTGGCTAATAATTGATAATCAACTGGCTTTTTCTTACGTGCGCATTTAGGGCAATCTCTTCCTTGTTGAATATTGTTGTAAATAGCCTTCCATTGGTGTTTGCTTGGACATTCCCAGTTTGTTAAAGTCTTTGTTGATGGGACTTCTGGACCTAACCAACGGAATCCCCTTTGACTGGCTAATAAGTGATAATCTTCGGGTTTCTTTTTGCGTCTATCTTCGGATGGCATTTTATCCTCCATTTATGCCCTTTATAACGGTTAACCATTAACAATATTGGTCAAAGATGCAGCCTAAAATATGTATTAATTTTACTACTTAATCATTTTGTTTGCGTTTTAGCATAAGCGGTTTCTAAGATTTAAGAGGTTTGTCACTCTTGAATCTGGAATGCAGGACTACAATTACCCGCATGGAGGCTTCATGAAAACCATTTTGCGTGTGCGCTATTGGCGCATCGTTCTGTTCTTTGCCCGCGTGACGGCGAGCATTATTTTCTGGGATATTTTCTTGCGCCGCATTGGGCTGGGCGCTTGGGCAAAAAATACTCGTCCGCGGCGGCTGCAAAACATTGCCATTCGTTTTCGCGCGTTGGCTATTCGTCTTGGCGGCGTGATGATCAAAGTGGGGCAGTTCCTTTCGGCGCGTTTGGATGTCCTGCCGCCCGGGATCACGGATGAACTTTCTGGATTGCAGGATGAAGTTCCGCCCGTGGATTTTGAATCCATCCGCCTCCAAACCGAACTCGAGCTTGATTCTGCCATCGAAAAAGTTTTTGCTGCCTTTGAGAAAGAACCCGTCGCTGCCGCCTCATTGGGGCAAGTTCATCGCGCAAAGTTACTCCCGAACGAAGCCGAAGCGATGGGCTTTGAAAATGTCGTCGTAAAAATCCTGCGCCCAAACATCGAGCAGATCGTCGAAGTGGACATGTCCGCGATACGGGTGGTGGGCGGCTGGCTCAAACGTTACAAACCCGTCAGCGACCGGGCGGATGTCCCTGCCATTGTGGAGGAGTTCGCCACCGTCCTAAACGCGGAGATGGACTATTTATCAGAGGGGAAAAATGCCGAGACCTTTGCAACCAACTTCAAAGACGATGGAGGCGTTCACGTCCCGCGTGTAATTTGGAATCGAACCACACGCCGTGTGCTGACTCTCGAAGATGTCACCTCCATCAAGATCACGGATTACGATGCGATCACGTCTGCGGGCATTAGTCGCGCTGCCGTAGCGGAACGTTTACTGGCGACTTATCTAAAGCAAATCTTTGAAGATGGTTTTTTTCACGCTGACCCGCACCCTGGGAATTTATTTGTTTTACCTTTAAGCGAAAAAGATGAAGATGGCTTTACCAAATTCCGCCTGACCTTTATTGACTTTGGCATGGTTGGGCGTATGCCCGAGAAATTGGTGGAAGGTCTGCGGGAGGTGGTGATTGCGGTGGGGTTGCAGGATGCGCCACGGCTGATCCGCGCGTATCAGACCTTGGGCGTTTTGCTTCCAAGCGCGAATATCAAATTGCTGGAGGAAGTCAGCGCCCAGGTCTTTGACCGCTTCTGGGGCATGAGTATGAACGAATTGCGCAGCATCCGTCACGATGAGATGATGAAGTTCGGTTTGCAATTCCGCGAGTTGATGATCTCCATGCCGTTTCAAGTTCCTGAAAACCTTTTGCTTCTTGGGCGCACCATTGGGATTCTGTCCGGCATGTGTACAGGCTTGAACGCCGACTTCAATCTCTGGCTGCAACTCGCGCCGTATGCCAAGAAACTGACCGAAGGCGAAGGCGGCTCGGTTTTCGATACTTTCTTGAATGAAGCTGGTGAATTGCTCAAGACCCTGATCGCCATCCCGGGCAGGGCAGAACGTGTCCTCGGTCGCATCGAACGCGGACAGTTAAACGTGGAAGCCCCGCTGGTCAATATGCAGATCAGCTATTTGGAAAGATCAGTTAATAGATTAACAGGTGGAATTGTATTTCTCGGTTTGTTGATTGCAGGCGCGATTTTATATGATGGTCACATCCTGCTTGGGCAGGGTCTTTTCGGCGGGGCAGGCGTTGCCTTGTTTTACACGCTTTTCCTCGTGCGTGGAAAACGCCCGTTTCGTTAATGAATCACGGATTAAAAAACGATTTTTACCTGGAATCAAAAACTCCAACGTCGAAAGATGTTGGAGTTTTTAAGACAGTTTCCGTTACTTGAACGCGACGCTGGGTGTCGCGACCTTGCCGACATAACCGCGGGATTTCTCATTCATCGCCCGCTCGAAAGCGCGACGTTCCGCCTTGTGAGCGTCAATCTTGCGCTGGACGTGCGGCGCAAAATAACCCGCATAACGTTTTTGCAATTCAGGGCGCATCCAGTCGTTGCCGCCGACAATGTGTCGGCAGGTGGGCGCGCCGCATAGACAATCGAATTCGTCATAAGGCATGGTGTCGCTCATGGCGTAATCGAAACAAACTTCCTCGCCGATTTGGATGTCTCGCATGGCAACGAGTCCAATCTGGCCCGAAAGACCTGCGTTCGGGTTGCACGAGTGATTGACATAATCTCCCTCACCAATGGGGCGCGGCACCAGGAAATGTCGGTCCTCGACCTGGATGCATAACATGCGCTCACGTTCGGGCAGGTGGATAAAGGTCTCCCATTCATACACAACGCCGCCGAAAACAGCGATCAACTCGCCCTTCTTGATGGGCTCGATGGCATAGATGCTGTTCCCGCTTTTATCGGCTTTCAGGCGACCTTCCAACTTAGAAGACAGATAGGAACTTGGTTGCTTGGACATTCATATAACTTCCTTTCGTTTTTTGAGGGTTAAAGATTAACAGCGCCTCCCGCGGTGGACGAGCCGCGAAAAACGCCATTGATGAGCAAATGATACATCAAACAGCCTGCATGTAAAGGTTTCAGACCGCGCAGATTCTTTTTTTTGTGATGACGATTCGTTATTGCATCATCCCCTGCAAATCAAAAACGATACCCCGCAAACTTTGCGGATGCAAAAACATCATGAGGGATTCAAAACCCGATTCGCGCCTCAAGACTCCGCTCAAATTTGATCAGCCCCATTTTGCCTTTCCTTCGCCCAAACTGGTTGCGCAGCACACTGATAACTGTTCACTATTGACTATTCACTGATAACTTTTCCCTCCCCCAATTACCAATTCCCCCTCACCTCACCCACCTCGCCCCCCAATCCGGTTCCGGGTCGTTGGTGAGTTGGCGCATCCCTGACCCGTCCGCTTCCATGATATATAAATCCGCCTGGTCGTTATTGCGCAGGGAGTTGAATACGATGTACTGACCGTCCGGGGAATAGGACGCGCCCGCGTTGTTCCCCCCATCTGTCAGCTGGACGAAATCCCCGGTGGCAGGGTCTATTTTGAAAATATCCTTGTCCCCGAACGGACCAGCGTATACCAGCAGTGATGACCCATCCGGCGACCAGTCCACGCTGCCGCCGATGCCCTGTAATCCCTGTGAAATTTTCAGGTGGTTTCGCCCGTTTGCGTCCATCGTATAGATTTCATATTCCTGCGGCGAACCCGCATTCATGGCATAGGCGATCTTTTCCCCATCCGGCGACCAGGCGACAGCGACAATATCCCTTACCCCCGTATACACCAGCCGCGGATTCAACCCGTCGGCATTGACCATCCAGATTGCGGTCGGCGAATCTCCCACCTTGTTGGCAAAGACAATGCTGCGCCCGTCGGGCGAAAAATCCGGCGCGATGACGTTACCAATGTTCGTCGTCAACTGGAAAATTTCCTGCTCGGCGAAATTCAAAATGAAGAAGTCGAAATTCGGTCCGGCGCGGTTCGAGGCAAAGAGGATCGAATCGGCGCCGTCGGTCAGGACCGGGTAGTAGTTGCTTGCCGCCATATTCGTCAATTGCGCAAAATTGGCGCCGTTGCTGTCTATCATGCATAGTTGGTTGTACTCGCCGCGGGTGCAGGTGAAGACGATCCGCCCGCCGTTGGTGAGCGTTGGGCGCGGGGTGGGGGAGGAGGTGGGCTTCGGCGTGATGTTCGGGACGATTTTTGTAAAGACAATGGGCGTCGGCAGCGGAGTTTCCTCCGCCGGGCGCGTGAAAAAGATAAATGCAAGAAAGCCAGCGAACAGCAAAGTCAAGAGGATGGGGATTAACCGGATGCGGGGTGATGGCTCCCTCTTTTGCGCGGAGAGTGAGGCGAGTCTTTCCTCCAGTGGAATCGCATCTGCGCTGACGGCGGTTGGCTTTGGCGGGGGGAGAAAGCCCCAGCCTGTGAGCGCGGATGAAATGACCGGCGCATTGTCCGCGTTTGCCCGGGCGGGAATTTTCTCGACGGGCACCCCCGCGGCGAGAGAAAGCGAAGAGACCAGTTCGGTCGTGGTCTTGAGGCGTTCATCGGGATTTTTTCTCAACGCCCACAGGATCATGCGGGAAAATTTATCGGGGAGATTCGGATTAAGAATCGCCGGAGCAGGCGGGGTTAAGTCGAGATGCGCTCTACGGATGGAGTCGAATGCCCGGGGTGGATTCTTCCCATTGATCCACAGTCCCGTTATCAATTCGTAGAGGATGACCGCGAGCGAATATATATCCGCCGCCGGGGCGGGCGTTTTATCTTGAACTTGTTCCGGCGCGAGGTACAAGGGCGGATATTTCGCCGCTTTGAAGTGGAAGGACCCTGCCGCGCCGATGCCGCACAGAATGACTTCGCCACGTTTGTTGATGCGGATCAGTTCGGGAGAAAGATGCAGGTGCGGGAGGTTTTGTTTGTGAAGCGCGTCCAAGCCGTTGCAGACTGATTTTGTAATGAAGAGGGCTTCCTCTGCCCCGGGTTTTCCGCGCGCGCGAATTTCTTTGAGTGGGGGTCCATCCACCCATTCTTCCACGAAGAAGGTGAAGGCGGGCGATTTTTGAATCCCGAGATATTTGTTCAGGTTTGGGTGTGAGATGGACTGGAGCCGGATCGAGTTCGCTTCCAGTTCTTTGATCGCTTCTGAATTTTCAGCAGGCGTTTTGAGGAGGATGGTAACGGCGAAGAAACGGTTTGAGCGTTCGTCTGTGGCGCGGTATAACTCACCCAGCGGCGTGTTGCCGATGAATTCTTCGATGTGATATTGGTTGATCTGGGTTTTCGTGGCAAGTAAAGACATGGGGTATGGCGCAAACGTATCGGTGAAGTTTAAAGTTTTTTACGAACGGCGCCAGGGTGCAAAGAGGGTAAAACTCCTTTTGACATATTGCAACCTGAAGGTTGCGCTACTGGCTACAACGCCCAAGCCAGCATTAAACCAAAGATGGCGACGATCAGACCGACGTGCAGGCAAAGGTTGGCGGTGACGAAGATGGAGCCGGGGAAGATGAATTGTAGGATGAGATTAAACAGGATCAGGGCTATCCCAATCATGGGGAGCAGCCCTTTGCGATGGGCAAGATAGTTCGAAAAAAAATCGAGCAGTCTCGAGATCATGCTTCCTCTTTGGTTTCTTCTGAGATATGAATTCCAGCGCCGTTGGCTTTGATGCGCCACGGCGAAAATTGCGCCAATAACCGACCGGGCAGGCTGCCGTGAATGACGACCCCGCCGCGCTCATGCTCCACGCGGTCTACCTGACCAAGTTCATGATACAGCGAGATCAACGCGCCTTCTTTATAGGGCAGGCGCACGCCGATGGGCTCGAAGGCTTCGAACAATTCCTCCTGCGTCAGCATGAGCAGGTTGTCGATGCCGGTGCCTTTTAGAGCGGAGACGGCAACGGATTTGGGGAAGTTTTCCAGCACGCGCCCCGCCTTCTCCGGGTCTTTCAGGCGGTCGGCTTTGTTGAGGGCGGTGATCATGGGGATGTGTCCTGCGCCGATCTCTTCCAGCGTTTGCAACACGGCTTGATATTGCCCAAGCGCGTTCGGATGGGAAATATCCACCATGTGCAGGAGCAGGTCGGCTTCGGCGATCTCTTCCAGCGTGGCGTGGAATGCGGCAATGAGCGTGGTGGGGAGTTTTTGAATGAAGCCGACCGTGTCTGTGAAGAGGGCGAGGTTATCGCCGGGGAGTTGCACGCGGCGCGTGGTTGGGTCGAGCGTGGCGAAGAGTTGATCTGCCACGTACACGTCGGCTTTGGCGAGGCGGTTCAGGAGCGTGGATTTGCCCGCGTTGGTGTACCCGACCAGGGCAACGGTGGGGATGCGGGAACGCTTCCGTTGGGCGCGGTGCTGGTGACGATACGCTTCGACTTTTTCCAGTTCCTTCTTGAGATGGGCAATCCGCCTGCGAATCGAGCGTCGGTCAACTTCAAGCTGGGTCTCGCCGGGACCGCGCAAGCCCACGCCGCCGGTCGAACCGGCTCTACCTCCGCCGCCGCCCGCCTGCCGTTCGAGATGGGTCCATGCGCGGGTGAGGCGCGGAAGGTTGTATTCGTATTGTGCGAGTTCCACCTGCAACATGCCCTCTTTTGTGTGCGCGTGCTGGGCGAAGATGTCGAGAATCAATGCGGTGCGGTCAATGACGCGCACATTCCTGCCGAGGGCTTTTTCCAACTCGCGTTGATGCCGCGGCGAGAGTTCATCGTCGAAGATGACCACCTCGGCAAGGGTTTCCTCCGCGAGGGCTTTGAGTTCCTCCACTTTTCCGGCGCCGATGTAGGTCTCGACATGCGGGCGGTTGAGGTTTTGGGTCAATTCACCGACGACGTCAAGCCCGGCAGTATCGGCGAGCAGGGCGAGTTCTGCCAGCGAATCTTCGAGGGATAGGATATTTTTTTGATCGCGAATCTCGACGCCGGCTAAAAAGGCGCGTTCACGCGGAGGGGTTGTCGGTTGGGGGATTTTCTTTGCCACGTAGTTCCGTTTCGATTTGTTGTTCAAGATTGCCGAAGAACTTGATCAGGACCGGGTTGCCGGGCTCGGTGCGTGTAGGCAGTAGGATGTGAAAGGTTGAGCCGGGAAATTTTACTTCGTCGTATCCTGCCGACTCGACCCAGATCGTCCCGCCGTGTGCTTCGATAATTCCGCGCGCGATGGATAAGCCCAAGCCGGGTCCTCCGCCTTTGAATTTGACCTTGCTGCTAGAGTGCAGGTCTTCCTTGCCCAGTTGACCAAACTTTTCGAAGATGAGCGCCTGGTCTTCAGGCGATATGCCAATGCCGGTGTCTTTGACGGTGATTTCGACGAAACCCGGCAGCAGCCTCCCGCCGATGGTGATTTGTCCATTATCTGGCGTGTACTTGATTGCATTTGCGACAACATGGTTAAGTGCCTGATACAACCGTTCGGAGTCGCCGTAGATCATCAAGTCGCTGCCTTCAAATTCCTCTACCACAAGAGTTTGTTTTCGTTCAGCAATGGCTTTCTTAAATTCATTGCTGGCGAGATTCAGAAGGTGATTGACCCACATTGGCTGGATGTTCAGGGTCAACAAGTTGTTGTCAATCAAAGAGACGTCAATCATGTCGTCAATGATGTCTCTCAGGCGCAGGATGCCAGTGTTAACGCCGTCGAGGTAACTTTTCATTTGCCCCCCCTTGTCTGCCCGGAGCAGGTCTGCCATCATTGAAGTGTAGCCTTCGATCAGGGTCAGCGGGGTTTTTAACTCATGCGCCGCCACCGAGATGAATTTCGATTTATTCTGGTCGAGCGCCTGTAACTTCTCCTGAACCGTTCCCAGTTCCTTCGAGATGTGTGCCACGCGAGTTTCCATCTCGTAGCGGATGACCACTCCCAGACTGTGGGTGAACACCGGGATGATCGCTGTCAGAAGTTCGAGCGATTCCTTCGGCTTCAAGTGGTCTTTCGCCAGTTCAAGGGTGAGGGAGATCATCCGGGTCAGGATGAAAGAGACGTTGTAATCGGCTTCTTCGAGGTTGGTTTCAGTGGGGGAGCGTCCCCAATCATACAGGATAGGGTCAAGCCATCCCATGTCGCCGGTGACGATGGTTTGCTCCAGCAGGTCGTAGAAACGCTCCAATTGCTCGCTGAAACCCGTGCGGACACCCTCTCCCGCCGCCAATTCGCGCGAGACGCGTTCCACCCAGGGGGTGCGGATCTTTTTCAATGATGCCTGGACTGCCATTGCCTTAAGTGTACGCCCAGTCCCCGCTTTTTACCAGACGCAGACGGTATGGACTTAATCGTCTCATGGCGTTTGTTATTTCTTTCCAATCACCCAATGCCAGAGGGTATCTCCAACTGTATGGAGGCTTTTCGGTGAAACTTTGTCGGGAGTATCGGCAATGGTGTGCCAGTAGACGTAGTCGAAATCAATGATGTCCACAGCGGGGATGCCCTTTTCAATGAAGGGTGTGTGGTCGTCCAGCATATTGTATTTTTCCTCGGCGATGAATAAATCCCCATACCCAAGTTGCGCTGCCATGCTCCATATCTCGGCGCGAATGACTGCGTCCGAATTTTTTTCGTAGTGGATGTTCAAATTTGCATCGCCGATCATATCTACGATCACCACGGCTTGCGGCTGGACAGGTATCTCCTCTACAAAGGCGCGCGAACCGAGGATCCAATCCCAGCCATCCACTCTTCCATTATCTTCCGCGTCGAAGAAGACCAGCCATACCGGGGTTGTGTCATCCGGCAGAGTCCGCGCCAGTTCCAGTAAAACTGCCACGCCAGATGCGCCGTCGTTCGCGCCGGGGACGGGCTCGGTCTGTTTCGCCGGGTCGGGATCGTTGTCCGCGACGAAGCGCGTATCGTAGTGCGCGGCGAGGATGATCTGCGGCGGCACGGCGTTTCGTTTGGCAACGATATTGTAGATCGGATGACCAAGACGTTCTGATCCGTGGACTTCCACCGTCCATCCGGCATTTTCCAATTCCACGCGCATCCATTCACGGACCTGGGCGTGTCCCTCCGACCCAGGCGTTCTCGGTCCCATCTCCACCTGGGTGACGACATCTTCGTACGCTCTCGTCCCATCAAAGGATTCGGGAGTTGCGCTGTATGTTTTGAATGAATAGACGTACCAGCCCGAAATGATAATCAAGAGGATGGCGATGATGCTTAAATAGACGGCGACATTTCTTTTATTCATAAATGTTTTCCCTTCCGCAAGTAGAACTTGCGGAGTCCGCTGCGGAATCCAGAAATTCTTCTTCTGGACCCTTACTCACTCCCCTTACGCAGTTTCCTTGTAGCGCGACATTTATGTCACCCCAAAACGCGAGATAAATCTCTCGCTACCGCGTAAGGTGCGTTACTCGTTCGACCGCAGATATCCATCCAATGCGTTCAAGGCGCGGTCGGCGTAGGCTTGTCCTTTTTCCCTCTTGCCGATCTTTTTTACAAGCCCCAATTCAGGCAGGATGCCAAAGTTGGCTTTCATCGGTTGGAAGTCTTTCAAGTCGGCGTGGGTGATGTAGTGACATAACGCCCCCAGCATGGTTTCGCGCGGAAGTTCGAGTAGAACCTTGCCTTGCACCAGCCTTGCCATGTTGATTCCCGCCAGCAAGCCGGTGGCGATGTTGCCCATGTAGCCTTCCACGCCGGTGAGTTGACCCGCGAAGAAAAGGTCATCGCGTGAGATGTGCTGTAAAGTCGAGCGCAGGAGTTTTGGCGAAGCGATGAAGGTATTGCGGTGCATCTGCCCGTACCGCTCGAATTCCGCATTTGCCAAACCGGGGATCATCCGCAGCACGCGCCGCTGTTCGGGGAATTTCAAATTGGTCTGAAAGCCGACGATGTTATACAAACTCCCGGCGAGATTATCCTGCCTCAATTGAGCCACAGCGTATGGACGTTTTCCCGTCCGCGGGTCGCGCAGACCGACCGGGCGCATCGGACCGTATGCCAGCGATTCATCCCCGCGCTCGGCGATGACTTCCACAGGCAGACAGCCTTCGAAGAACTGACCCGCCTTCACGCCGGTATTGATGGCGTCTTCAAACGAGCGCAATTCGATGCGTTCCGCCGTTCGCAGCGCGTTCAGGAATTCGTAATATTCCTCTTTTGTAAAGGGACAGTTGATGTAATCGCCCTCGTCGTCCTGGGCGCTGGTCGTAGGATCGCTTTTTCCGTAACGCGAGGCGCGGAAGGCGATTCCCATATCAACGCTCTCCGCGCGGACAATGGGGGAGATGGCATCGAAAAAGAAAAGATGCTCGTCGCCGCTCAACGCCGCGATGGATTTGGAAAGGCTCTCCGAGGTCAACGGTCCGCTGGCGACGATGACGGGCGCGGGGGGAATCTCCGTCACCTCTTTGCGAATCAACTCGATGTTGGGATGAGCCGCGATCTTTTCCGTCACGCGCTTTGCAAATGCTTCACGGTCCACGGCAAGGGCGGCTCCGGCGGGGAGCGCAGTCTCTTCCGCGCATTCGACGAGGAGGGAATTCAATCGGCGTAACTCATTTTTTAGGACGCCCGAAGCGCGATCAGCCTGGTTCGAGCCGAGGGAATTTGAGCAGACCAGTTCCGCGAGTTGATCTGTCACATGCGCGCCGGTCAGGCTCGTGGGACGCATCTCATAAAGTTTTACCTTTATATTTTGCTGGGCGACCTGCCAGGCGGCTTCACTGCCTGCCAACCCGCCGCCGATGATAATGACACCGTGCTTTAGCGCTTCATCCATAGGGCGGTTATTTTACGCGAATGCGTAGAACAAGTCTATGGACTTGTTCTACTGTATAATTTAACGATACCTGCCATGCAGACCGAAAACGGTATTGATACCCATCTCAAGGAAGCTGTTCAATTGACCGGCGCGAATTGGGCTGTGTTGGCAGAGCGGGTCGGGGGGGTCTGGCTGGTGCGCGCTTCGTACCACTTGAATAAAACCGCGCAAAACGAATTGACAGGCATCATGGCGGGCACGTCAACAGATGCCTGGTTGTGCGGCGCATTGAGCGGCGGACACATGCGTTCGGCGGAGATCGGCGAAAACCGCGGACTGGGGACCGGTCGTTTTTTTGCCTTCCCCATCTTGAATTCATCGAAGTTGATCCTGATCGGCGCGGAGGAGCAGATTAGCGACGCGCAGCGTGTCTGGCGTCTGACGGCTTCGCTTCTTTCCAGCCAGTCAACTCCCAAAATTCAACCGCTTCTTCCGGACCTGCAATCTGGTCTTGCTTTCGATCTTCCCCTTGCCCTCGAAAAAGTTCTCGGCAATTTCGTGCAGTCCGTCCCCTGTCAGGGCGCATGGCTGGCGGTTCGCCGCGGGGATACGCTCGATATTCAGGCGGAATGGAATGCCCCGAAGGCACGTGGCGAGTCCATGGTGATTGACGACAACCCAATCTTCCGGCGCGTCAACCGTTCGTTAGCCGACCTTCTTCTCACCCGCGGACAACCCAACTTCGACCAGCTTCCATTCATGAATCTGAAACCCTCCGGCGGCGCGTGGATCTGTCTGCCGATGGTGGTCGGTCAGAGGTTGATCGGCGTTGTGGCAATGTGGCGGCAAAAGGATTTCACAGCCGTCGAGCGCGGTCAATTGCGCGAACTGGCGATGAGCGTGCCGCAGACCGTGGACATTGTGGTGACATTCTCCGAAATGTCTTCGCATTTGCGCAGGCTTGGCTTGTTGAACGATTTCGTCCTCACGGTTTCATCGGCGCAGAACCTTGACCAGATCGCGCGGCGCATGTTCGGTTTGCTCTCGCGCGCCTTCTCGACGGAACTGATCGTTCTCTTCCTCCGTTCCAGCGACGGGCGCGTCTTGCAGGAGTATCGAATCATCGAAGGCAAAGTGAGCGTGGTCAGTATTTCCGTAACCGATCATCCTGTCCAGCCTTTGTTGCGCGAGGGACGGGTGCGCCGCGTTTCGGATTCCTCCCGCGAAGGGTTCGTGGGGCTTCATAAAAACGCCCGCTCCGAGTTGATCGTCCCGTTGAGGTATCGCGGACAGGCAACCGGCGTGCTCATCCTTGAGAACGCCCAAGCGGAAGCCTTCAGTCAGTACGATGAACATCTCATGGTCGTGATCGCCAGTCATCTCGCCGGGTTGATCGAATACACCCGCTTGCGTGAAGAAGCGGAAGGCAGGGCGCGAAGCCTGGGTTTGATCCATGAAGTCGTGCAACAGGTCATCGGCCTGAATGATAAAAAAGAAGTCGCCTCCATTACGGCGGAACTGGTTGCGCAATACTTTCGTTATGAACTTGCCGCGATCCTGCTGTTGGATAACCGCAACGAGTATTCCATTCAGGGCATCGGCGGGACGCAGGCAAAATCATTCACCGAATCCCTGGGCAGTGAAGGATTCGTCGTTCTGGAAGGCGTAACCGGGTATGTCTCACGCAAGGGCGAGAGCGTCCTGCTCAACGATACATCCCAAAGCAAACTTTATAAACCCACCAAAGGCTGGGATGCGCGCTCCGAAATTTGTGTGGCAGTCAAAGATGGCGGACAGATACTCGGCATTATTGATGTGGAAAGCCGCGAGTTGAACGCCTTTTCGCATAACGACCTGATCGCCATGGAGGCGCTGGCGGGCATCCTTGCCTCGGTGGTGACCAGCGCGAACCAGTACCAGCGTTTGCAGGAGACTGTCCATCAATTGCAGATCACTGAAATGGAATTGAACGACCGCATGGAAGCCCAGCGCGCCGCGGAGAACCGCCTGTTGCAATCCGCCAAACTTGCGGCAGTCGGCGAGATGGCAGCCAGCGTGGCGCATGAATTGAACAATCCGCTAACGACCGTGACAGGTTTTTCGGAATTGGTGCTCGAAGACCTGCCCGAAGACTCGCCTCACAAACAGGAACTACTCATGGTCCTGAAAGAAGCGCGGCGGGCAAGTTCTGTAGTGCGGCGTCTGCTTGATTTCTCGCGTCAGGGTGAGCGCATTCGTGCCAGCGCGGATTTGAACGATGTCGTCAACGATGTGATCGCGTTGACCCGTCACCTGCTCCAGACCAACAACGTCGCACTGGTCGTCGAGACCGATATCTCCCTGCCGTGGGTCTCCATCGACTCAAATCAGATGAAACAGGTTTTGCTCAACCTCATCCACAACGGCTTGCAAGCCATGCCCAAGGGCGGCGAAATGCAGGTGCGGACATTTTTAGGCAAGCGCGAAAGCCGCGATTGGGTCGTGATGTCGGTCAAAGACTCGGGCACGGGCATCTCGGTCGAAGATCAAACGAAGATATTCGAGCCTTTCTTCACCACCAAAAGCAGCAGCGGCGGAACCGGGCTTGGGCTCTCCGTCACCTATGGCATCGTTGCCGATCACGGCGGGACGATAGAAGTCTTCAGCCAGCCTGGTCAGGGTTCGGCTTTCGAGGTCTGGTTGCCGTTATGATAATTATCGCGCAGGGCGCGTTCTCTTACGCGCCTGCGGGCGTTATAGAACGCCCGCAGCGCAAAGTTGGAGATTATGGAAACCCCATTCATTTACGTCGTTGATGACGAACCCGGCATTGCCATGCTCTGCGAGCGCGTATTGACCCGCGCAGGGTATCGCGTCATCACCGAAACCAACCCGCGTAAAGCTGTCGAATATTTCGAAGACAATCACATTGACCTGCTGCTGGTGGATATCCGTATGCCCGAAGTGGACGGCTTTGAGGTCATCCAGCACGTCCAACGCTGGCAGCCCGATGCCGCCATCCTCATCATGACCGGTCATGGCACCGTGGATACCGCCGTCCGCGCATTGCGCCAGGGCGTGGATGGACTCATCCTTAAACCCTTCAGGCAGGGCGCGGAACTGGTGGACGCCGTAAAACTCGCCTTTGCCGACAATCAAAAGAAACGCGACGCCGCCCGCACGCAAGCCCTGCGCCCACTCTTTGCCGTCACCGAGTCAATGCTTTCCGAAATCCGTCGCGCGCCATTGCTCGACCTTGTCATCAAAGCCATCACCGCCCAGGTCAACTGTTCGCAGGCGGCTTGTTATCAAAAACCGAAGGATGCCGAAACCTATACCCGCCTTGCCGGGCGCGGTATCTTTGAAACAAACTCATTATTGGATTTGATCTCCCGCGTAAGCCTGGCAGACTCCCCGGTCTTGATCAACGCCGCAGGTCCCGGTGATCCCTCGCTTAAATCGCTTCTTGCCGACCTTGATCTTGGTTCAGCGATTCTCGCGCCGGTTCATCACCCAAGCCTGTCTACCGTTTTCTGCGCCGCGCGCGGAGTCAACGACCCCGCCTTCCGCGAATCAGACCTCGAAATGTTCCAAATTCTCGCCCGTCAAGCCGCGACCGCTCTTGAAAATTCCCGCCTGTATGCCGAGCAATTGGAATACGTGCGCCAGATCGAAGCCTCGCAAAGGGCATTGATCCAGGCTGAAAAAATGGCGGCGGTCGGACGGTTAAGCGCATCCATTGCGCACGAGTTGAACAATCCGCTGCAAGCCGTGCAGAATTGTCTTCACCTAGCCGGGCGTGAAGACCTCGCCCCAGAAAAGCGAGCCGAATACTTCGATCTGGCGCGGACGGAGCTCGAACGTCTGATGATCACCGCCCGCCGCATGTTGGATTTCTACCGCCCAGGCACATCCATGCAGACCAAGGTCAACCTGGTGGACATGCTCGAATACGTCCTGAGTCTAATGTCCAAACAGTTATCCGAGGCGAAGGTAAACATCGTCAAAGATATCCGCGAAGACCTGCCGCTTATCACCGCGGTAGGGAATCAGATCCAACAAGTCTTTATTAACCTGATCCTCAACGCCGCCGACGCCATGTCTCCCGAGGGCGGCGACCTGCGTATCACCGCCCGGACGTGGGAGGATGGCGTGGAATTGCTCTTCCAGGATAGTGGACGGGGTATTTCTTCTTCTGAACAAGCCAATATTTTTGAACCCTTCTTTAGTACCAAAGATGGAGGCACAGGGCTGGGTTTGACTGTAAGTTACAATATAATTACCGCGCATGGCGGGTCGCTGGAACTGCTCACAGACCGCGCACCCGGAGCCTGTTTTCGAATACTACTGCCAACCGGAGGTAAACAATGAAGTCGAACATCCTTGTCGTTGATGACGAACCTGTAGCCCGGCAATCCCTCACCGATATTCTGAAACTGGAAGGATATCTTGTCCAATCCGTCCCAAATGGACAGGCGGCGGTCGAGCATATCCGCACCCACGGCGTTGATCTGATGATCGTGGACCTCAAGATGCCCGGCATGGATGGTCTTGAAGTCATTCAAGTCGTCAACCAGACTTCTCCTGAGACTGAAATTATTTTATTGACTGCGCATGGTTCCATCGAATCTGCGGTGCAGGCGTTGCGATTGCGCATACATGATTATTTGCTCAAGCCTGCCTCACCGGCGCAAATCCTCTCCAGCGTAAAGAGAGGTTTGGGGCGCAGGGAGAAAGCCCGGGCGGGGAATGCGGCGGTGACCGGGTCAGAATCCACCCAGGAGGTGTATACGCTCAAAGACGGAACCCAGGTTGACCTGTCGCGCCGTCAAATCAAATTCAAGAGCAAGATCGAACACCTCACACCCGCCGAAGGACGCCTGTTGCGCATCCTGATGGAAAACGAAGGCAAAGTCTTCTCGCACCGCGAACTGGTTTTACTCGTGCAGGGATACGACACCTCGGCGCGCGAAGCCCCCGAAATTTTGCGTCCACTCGTCAGCCGCCTGCGCCATAAACTTGAGGAATTTCCCTCGCTTTCAGAGAAGGTTGTCAGCGTGCGTGGGACCGGTTATTTGTATGAGGGGGGATGACTGTGAGTAGTGAATAGTGAGTGGAAAAGGGACAGTCGAGAGGCTGTCTTTTTTGTTTCATCGGAAAGCGATATTCTCTGCTAAATAATCTGCTATACAAAATGGGATAAAATACCCGCGTTCGAATACACAAGGAGACTATAGATGCGCGCGGTAGACATCATCATCAAAAAACGCGACGGGGGACAACTCACCGCCCAGGAGATTGATTTTTTTGTGCGCGGGTTTACAAACGGGGAGATTCCCGATTACCAGGCGTCCGCGTTTGCAATGGCGGTCATGCTCAATGGCATGACCAATTTCGAGACCACCGACCTGACGCTCTCGATGGCGCGTTCGGGACAGGCGCTTGATTTATCCAAAGTGGTGGATATTGCCGTGGACAAACATTCCTCCGGCGGCGTTGGCGACAAGACCAGCATCTCCGTCATGCCGATGGTTGCCGCGTGCGGGCTGCCCGTGGGGAAAATGTCGGGGCGCGGATTGGGCTTCAGCGGCGGCACACTCGACAAACTCGAATCCATCCCCGGTTACCGCGTGGATTTATCCACCGATGAATTTCTCGCCCAGTTGAAAGAGAAGGGCATCGTCCTCACCGGGCAATCTCTCGACCTTGCACCCGCGGATGGGAAGATGTATGCCTTGCGCGATGTGACCGGGACGGTTCCGTCCATGCCGCTGATCGCCTCATCCATCATGTGCAAGAAGATCGCCGCAGGCGCGCAAGCCATCGTCCTCGATGTCAAGGTGGGCGTCGGCGCGTTTATGCAAACGCTCGAAGAAGGGCGCGAGCTTGCTGAGTTGATGATGGACATTGGCCGCCTCGCCGGGCGCAAAACAGTTGCCCTGTTATCGGACATGAACCAGCCCCTCGGCTCGGCGGTTGGGAATTCCCTCGAAATGATCGAAGCCATCGAAACCCTGCGCGGACGCGGTCCCGCAGATTTTGTTGAACACTGCCTACATGTCGCAGCGCATGTCCTCTTGCTGGGCGGGCGTGTAAAAGACCTTGATGAAGGTCGTTCGCTGGCGGAACGATCCATTGCCGATGGGACCGCATTGGAGAAACTGCGACTGTTGGTCAATGCCCAGGGCGGGGATGTGTCTTATGTGGATGATGTCTCGAAGTTCGAACGGGCAAAATTCGTCGAGGCGGTAAAAGCGCCCCGCAGCGGATACGTGTCACAGGTCAACGCAAGAACCGTGGGCGAAGCCTCTGTTGCCCTGGGAGCCGGACGAGCCAAAAAGGGCGATCCCATTGACCATGCCGTGGGCTTCCTCGTCTTAAAAAAGGTTGGGGATTCGGTTCGGGAGGGGGAAGCCCTGGTCGAAGTCCACGCCAATGATGCTGAAAAACTCAGAGAGGCGCGCGAGGCGGTTTTTTCCGCATTTCAATTTAGCGACCAACCCATCCCTCCACTGTCATTGTTTTACGAGTAAAATAGGGGTGTAGAACAGGTCTATAAACTTGTACTACACAATCAATTACAGGAACAGGTAATGGCAAAAGTATCGTTACGAATTTACAACCGTGAGATCGAACGCCTTGTCGAGCAGGGACAGACCGACGAGGCGATAGCCCATTGCCGTCATATTCTGAAGACCTTCCCAAAACATCTCGAAACCTATCGGTTGCTTGGCAAAGCCTACCTTGAGTCGCGTCGTTACGCCGAAGCGGTGGATATTTTTGGACGCCTGCTCATGGCAGTGCCGGAAGATTTCGTTGCCCATGTCGGCTTGAGCATCATCCGCGATGAAGAGGGCAAACTCGACGATGCCATCTGGCACATGGAACGCGCCTATGAAGTCCAGTCGTCGAATGCGGCGATTCAGGGCGAACTTCAACGCCTGTATGGTCGGCGCGACGGCATGGAACCTCCCAAGGTGCGCATGAGCCGCGGCGCGCTTGCCCGCATCTATGTGCATGGCGAATTGTATCCGCAGGCGATTGCCGAGATCCGCGCCGTGCTGGCGACCGATCCCCAGCGCGTGGACATG
>DAOTXI010000451.1:0-9771 GCA_034435475.1 Anaerolineales bacterium | reverse complement strand
GACCCGGCCCTGGCGGGGGTCGAGGCGGTGCATCCGAAGGAAGGCGTAAGGATGGGGGACCTGTCTGGGAATTGGAAGTATAATTTTCCAGACAGTTGGAGGCATTTTCGGAAACATTGGAACAGGCTCCGGTGGAGCAACCCAAACCGGCGGAGGATGCGGCGCATTGGAAGCGTTTTCTCGTGGACATGGTCGAGACGCTGGTCCTGGCGGTGGTTTTATTCATCGGTATCAATGCGGTCTCGGCGCGTGTGCGGGTGGATGGGTTTAGTATGCGCCCCACTCTCGATGACGGCGAGTTTGTGCTGGTCAGTAAAATGAGTTACAAGTTCGGCGAGTTTAAACGCGGCGATATTGTCGTCTTTCATTTTCCGCTCGACCCGGATGAAGAGTTGATTAAACGTATTATCGGGCTTCCCGGCGATCACATTCGGGTGGAGGGGAATCAGCTTTACCTGAATGGTGAATTGATGAGCGAGGATTACATCGCCGAAGCGCCGTTATATTCCGGCGAGTGGACGGTGGCGGAGGGTTATTTGTTCGTACTCGGCGATAACCGCAACAACTCGAACGACTCGAAGGATTGGGGGCTGCTCCCGCAGGAGAACGTGGTGGGCAAGGCTGTGCTTATCTACTGGCCCCCGCCCATGTGGGGCACGCTCGATCATGCGGCGGTATCCGCATCGCAACAGGGTTTGCCATGAACGAATTCACTGAAGACCTGGTTACTTGTCACGAATGTCATGCGGGCGTGCTCAGACCGAGACACGTCACCTACTTCACCTGGCTGGGCGGCGAGTTGATCACAGTGCCGCATTTCCCCGCCTGGGTCTGCGATGTCTGCGGGCGCTGTGAATACGACGAGCGCGCGATCCAATGGCTGAATATGATTCTCGACCCGAATGCCGGGAAACCCACCTCGGGGAATCGCAGGACTCCGCCTCGCCCCCGGCCCCAAAGCGGAATCCGCCCGCCCGTGCCTGAGTCTTAACCCAAGCCCCGCCTCTCATGTCACTCGAGACTTCCCCCCGTACATTCCGGTTTGTCCTCGCCGATATCCTCACATCAGGCTATCGCGTGGCGGGCAAGATCGCGCTGACATCTCATGGAGCGTTGGGATATATGAACGACCCCACGCATTCCATCCTTGAAATCCACGACGCCCGCATGGCGCGCCTGCACATGCCCACCAAGTTGATCGATCATTTCGAGGTGGTGCGCACGACCAAAAAGCAGATCCACGCCCTTTGCTTTGCCCGCCGCGAAGACCTCGGTCCGCAGGGGATGGTGCGCGGAGGTTTCACCAACGTCAACGAATACAATGTGCGCGTGACCACCTCCATGTTCGAAGTGGATGGCACCATGGAGTTACCGGGGCGCTTTGATTTCAACAGCCTTGTTGCCGACGGCGCGCGGGAATTTTTGCCCATCCTCAATGGCACGTTATCCGCTATCCTGATTCCCATCCTGCGTGTGCAGACCGCGGGAATCCTGGTCAACCGGAAACTGATCGACCTGGTTGCGGTCCTTACCCAGCGCGTAAAGCCGGAAATCAACCCGTAATTTTTCTTGACCGTTGGGGGAGTGGATGATAAAATCAGCCCGCTTAAGAAATGCCCCCATCGTCTAGTGGACTAGGACGCGGCCCTTTCAAGGCCACGACCGGGGTTCGAATCCCCGTGGGGGCACAATTTAGTAGCGACCGCCTGAAAGGCGGTTTTTGTTTTAACTTGCTTGATGTCATGCTGAGCGGTAGCGAAGCATCTCTGAGATCGTCTAAGAGACCTTTCGCTATTGCTCAGGGTGACAATCTACCCGCATCTATTATTAATTGGTATAATCCCACCAGTTCGAAATAAAAGACAAGCGCAAAGATAAGTAGTTCAGCAGCGGTACAGAGAGTTGCCGGTCAGTGCGAGGCGACCCGCCAGAGGATGAAATCCACTTTGCCAGCGTCATTCTCGGAGAGACGCAAGTCATAAGAGAATCGGGAGCGCCCGTTAGCGCGCATCCAAGGTCATGCTGACGGCGTGATAAAAGCAGGTGGCACCACGAGACGCCCCTCGTCCTGCAAACGGAGTGGGGCGTATTTTATTTAATTGCACGTGGAGGTACACATGCTCGATATCAATTTGCTTCGTGAAAACCCGGAGATCGTCCGCAAATCATTGCGGGACCGGCAGGAAGACCCCGCGCGGGTCGAGTCCATTTTGGGGTTGGACGAGAAACGCCGCTCCCTGCTTTCGCAGGTGGAACAGCTCAAAGCGGAGCGGAACGCCGTCTCGAAAGAGATCGGCAAGATGAAAGAGGCAACAGAACGCCAGTCCAGGATCGAGGCGATGCGCGTGGTGGGCGATAAGATCGCAGAGTTGGACAAGGACGTGGCTGGGGTCGAATCCGAACTGGATTATTTGATGTCCACCCTGCCGAACATCCCCGATCCGCGCACGCCGATTGGGAAGGACGACAGCGAGAACCCGGTTATCAAGACGGTGGGCGAGCCGCGCAAATTCGATTTCAAACCGCTTCCGCACTGGGACCTCGGACCTGCGCTCGGCATCATTGACTTTGAACGCGGCACCAAGCTGACCGGTTCACGGTTTTACGTTTTGCAAAAGGCTGGCGCGAGATTGCAACGCGCCCTGATTGCATGGATGCTCGACCTGCACATCCGCCAGGGATACCAGGAGGAGTACCTGCCGTTCATGGTCAAGACCGCCACGGTGTACGGCGCGGGTCAATTGCCGAAGTTTGCCGATAACCTCTACAAAGACCACGAGGAAGATTATTACTTTGTGCCAACGGCGGAGATTCCGCTGACGGGCTTGCACATGGATGAGATCATGGATGAAGGCGCGTTGCCAAAATACTATACAGCGTACACGCCCTGCTTCCGCCGCGAAAAGATGAGCGCCGGGCGCGATGTGCGCGGCATCAAACGCGGACATCAATTCGACAAGGTCGAGATGTACATCTACTGCAAACCCGAAGAATCAGAGGCGATGCATCAGAAGATGTTGAAGGATGCCGAAGAGACCTGCGCGCAACTTGGGATTCCGTATCGCGTCAAACAGTTATGCACGGGCGACATCGGCTTTGGCGCTACCATGACTTATGACCTCGAACTCTGGGCGCCCGGCTGCGACGAGTGGCTGGAAGTTTCATCGGTCTCGAACGATACCGATTTTCAGGCTCGCCGCGCGAATATCAAATATCGTCCCGCTGACGGCGGCAAGGTTAGATTCGCGCATACGTTGAACGGATCAGGCTTGGGCTTGCCGCGCGCATTGATCGCCGTCATGGAAAATTACCAGCAAGCCGACGGCTCGATCATCGTCCCCGAAGTCCTGCGTCCGTGGATGGGCGGCATCGACGTCATCAAGCCGTAGCGAAACTGGATCAGGCTTCAAAACGTAAATCAAGATGTCGGAGGGTATACTTCTTCCGATGTATTGATTTATTGGAGAATCCAAATGGACCCCGCTTCTCTCGAATTGTTCGCGCAAACGCTATTTCAGGTCGTTACCCTCGCTGTGTTGATCTTCGGCTGGCTGGGCTTGTTGATCCCCGTCTTTCCCGGTCTGGTGGTGATGTGGATCGCCACCCTGGTCTATGCCATCATCCACGCCGGGTTGGGCAATATGAACTGGGTTGGCTGGCTGTTGTTTACGCTGATTACCCTGTTAATGATCGGCGGAAATGTGGCGGATAACTTCATCATTGCCAAGCACATGCGCGACAAGGATATCCCGTGGAGTTCGATCCTCTGGTCTTTTGCGGCAGGCATCCTTGTCAGTTTGTTCTTTACGCCCATCATGGGTATGGTCGCTTCGCCCGTGGCGCTCTTCCTCGCCGAGTGGCGCAGACTCAAAGTCCGCGACACGGCTCTTGCCAATACCAAAGCGTGGATGACAGGCTGGGGCTGGTCCGTCGCCGCAAGGATGGGCATCGGGATGGTCATGATCCTCTTTTGGGGCGTGTGGGCGTGGTCAATTAAATTATAGGAGAAAACAATGGATACATTTCAACAAGTTCTTTCCACCCTTGGCTTTGTGATCCGAGCCATCGGCTTCATCGTGCTGGGGTTTGGCATTGCCCGCTTCACCCTGGATGCCTACTATAAAGCCGTATGGCAGGTGCAGGTCGCCCTCGCAGCTGGATTCTTCCTCCTGCTGATCGGGCTGACTCATTATTCCAGCCCCGCCTCAATGGGGATGTTCGCCCTCGGTTCAGGCGCGGCGTTGGTGATGCAGTTTATGGGGAAGAAGGATGAGGCAAAAGAAGAAGAGCATGTCAAAGAGGGGAAGAAGAAATAAGAAAGTATGTCATGCTGAGCGAAGCGAAGCGAAGCATCTCTACTTCAACGATAGAGACTCTCACTGCACTGCATCCGGACTGCGGTGCATGTGTCTTTGTCGCGCGGGGTGACATTGCAAGGTTAAATCTTCGCTTTCTGCGCCGCCTCGATCAACGCGGATTTGAATTTATCCCCAGCCGCATCTTTTCCAAGCGGCAGAAAAATCGTGCCTATCTCGCTCGCATCCGTAAATCGCCCATTGATGTTCATCCCCGTATCGGGGATCATGGCATGGAATGAACTCTTCTCAGAATCTTCCACCGTAATATCCCGCAACTGCATGGACTTGATATAAAGCGCATTCTGGTCCACGTTATCGGCGAGGATCAGCCAGTGGTCGGTCAGGATGACGGTTTGGATCAACTGCTTCGGACCCGCTCCGCCGCCAAAGAGTCCTTTTTTGATCTTCTCAGAGGTGGAGACGATGCACATCACCGGGTTGGCAAGGATATCCCCCAGGCTGTGCTTTTCGAAATATGTCCGCACGCTTTGAATCACGTTCGCGGGAATGTCCCCAAACACGATCTCTCTGGTGGAACGGTTGTAATCACCCATATTAATCCTTCACTGCGGAGTCCAACGTCTCCCGACGTTGGGTGGCAAAAGTCAGGAGACTTTTGAGTCCACGAATCCCACCGGCTTGCTCAACATCGCCGTCAGTAACTTCACCGAATTCTTCAGATCGTCCAGGTCCACCATCTCGGAAGCGGAGTGGACGTAACGGCAGGGGATGGATAATACGCCAGCCATCACGCCCGCGCGGGTGAGTTGGATTGCTCGCGCATCGGTGCTGCCCATCAGCAGGACTTCGCGCTGATAGGGGATTTTCGCCTTCTCTGCCGTATTGATCATCCACTCGACCACGCGCGGGTCGGATAACATACCCGGGTCGCGGACTTTCACACACGGACCCTTGCCCAAATCCATATTTACCTTCGACGAAGCGGGCGTGTCGCCTGTCGCCGTCACGTCAACAGCGATGCCGATCTGCGGGTCAATTCGATAGGCGGCTGTTCCTGCACCGCGCACACCGACTTCCTCCTGCGTGGTGAAGACAAAGAAAAGATCATGCGGCGTGGATTTGATCGCTTTCAACGTCTCGATCAAAACAACCACGCCCGCGCGGTCGTCCATGGATTTTGCGACGAGGCGGTTTCCCATCTCCATATATGAGCGTTCGAACGCGCCGAAGTCGCCGACCTTGACCGGGCAGTCGCTTCGGCTGGTCGCGCCCACATCAATGTACATCTTGCTCATGGCGGGAGCCTGGTCCACGTTTTCGAATTTATCGAACCCCACCACGCCGGTGACGCCGTTCATAAATCGGATACGCGCTCCGAGCGTGTAACGCCCGAACACGCCGCCGTTGCTGGCAAAGCGCACAAAGCCGTTCTTGTCGATATGGCTGGCGATCACGCCGATCTCATCCATGTGCGCCGCGAGCATGATGCGTTTGGAATTCTCCACGTTCACCGTCGGCTTCTTGCGGACGATCAGGCTGCCCATCGCATCCACGCGAATTTCATCTGCGAAGGGTTTCACTTCCTTCTGAACGATCTTGCGGACTGCATCTTCATGCCCCGAAGGTCCGAATGTTTCCGTGAGAGTTTTGAGCAATGATTTCATGTTATTTTCCAAGTGTGAAATTTTCGCCAGCCGAATAACTTTTGCTGTCATCCTTTGTAAAGATGTGCGCCTTCGCTTCGCCCATCACCGTCCACGTTTCGTTTGCCCTGCCGACGATGGCTGTGTTCTCGTCAATCCCAACCATGACCTCGCCTTCATGAAGACGTTTGCGCGACATTGTCACCAGCGGCTTGAAGAATACCGGTATCGCGTCGAAGTGGGGGATGATGAATGCCGCGGGCACAAGACCAAAGACCGGGATCGTCCGCGAACCGAGCATTCGAAAATCCGGAACCTCACGCCCGAGAATCATCGCGCCCGCCGAACATCCGGCATACACCCCGCCACGCTCCCAAACGGAATGCGCCGCCGCCCAGACCAAACTGTCTTTCATGGTGCGATGGAGATAAACGGGATTCCCGCCGGAAAAGTAGACGACGTCCGCTTCTTTCACCGCCTCGGCATGATTCACATCGTTGGCAGTTTCTTTGTCTGTGACCGGGAGTCCCTGAACCTCCGCCCCAAGCGCGGAGAAATGTTCGATGCCCATCTTCAGCCAGCGATCCACACTTGCGTCGCCTTCCTCTCCCGCCGCAGTCGGCAGGCAGACCACGCGCGGCTTGCGCCCCTCCGCGCCGCAATGCGCCAGCAGGTACGCGTCCACCTCGTTCATCACGGGAAGGTATTCTCCGGAACCGAGTAAAGCGATGAGACCGTTCATGGTTATAAGAAGGAAGCGAACGCCTTTTTTAGCTTTTCAAGATCGCCCAACCGGCTGTGCAAAACCTCAAATACTATTTTTCGATTTACTTCCAGGTAATCATGAACGAGAATGTTTCTGAACCCGATCATTTTCATCCATTGCTCGCGCAACTCGATGTCGATATACCCTTTCTCCTCAAGGAGCGCTGCGATGTCGCTATACCAGTTTACTTCTCCCAACCCCATCGAGGAGACAATGTGGTTGCCAATATCTATCGTTGTCTCGATTGCCAGTTGTAAAAAACGTTCCGCGCTCCCGTAGTGCTCGGGGTTTTCAAGAAACTCTTCAAGCGGGTATTTTTGAAGCCCGTGTAATACCTTCAGGTATTCATCCAGGGCATTCAACCGCTTTCGAATAACTTCGGCTTTAACCATGTTGAAGTATCCTTCTTTTATACGCCTCGCGCTGGACATTCAAATATGGTATGAAATCGAAATATTGGCGAATCGTCAACGAAAAGAACGAACCGGCATCAAAACCGGGGGCGCAGTATATGAGGCGGTTCTGCCTGATCGCTTCAAAACGAACAACAATATCCTGTGTGTCAAGAAAGACCAGGTCTATGTTATTGAAACCGGCTTTGGTCAGATCAGCAAGAATGTTTATTTTTTCGGCGTGCAAAGATGAGTCGCGCGGATAAACCCCCAAATCCACGTCGCTCTCCGCATGGGTATTACCGTTTGCCACAGACCCGAATAGATATACCGCATGAATTCCGGGATATTTTTCGAATATCTTAGGCAGGATTCCAAGGTCGGGGAATTTTGGCTTCATGCTCTGGATTTTATCAGGGAAGGCGTCATTTCCTGCAACGCCACATGCAGTAGATTCAACGTATTCTTCCAATCATCCACGCGCGAAACGCTGATGGGACTGTGGGTATAGCGGTGCGGGACCGAAACCGAGATGACCGGCACGCCCGAACGCGTTTGTTGAATCGCGCCCGCATCCGTGCCGCCGCCGCCGGGTTGGCGGAATTGATGGGGAATTTTGTGCTTTGTTCCCACGTCTTGCAGGAATTTCAAAAGCCGCGGGTCGCTGATTACGGGAGAATGCGCCGGGTAAATGGCGGGACCTAACCCCAGTTTCGTGTTGTAGGTGTAATTTTCCGCGCCGTCGTAATGCGGAAGGTCGCGGGCGGGGGTGGAGTCCACGGCGATGGCGAGGTCGGGGTCGAAGAAATATCCCGCCACAGTCGCGCCGCGCAGACCGATCTCCTCCTGCACGCTGAAGGCAAGGCAGAGTTCAACGTCGTAGGGCGCCTGCTTTAGCAATTCGATCAGAATCGCCACGCCGATACGATCATCAATGGATTTGGACATGATCGAAGGACCAACCCGCTTGAACTTTGTCGCAAATGTGGCGCGGTCACCGGCTTTGGCTTTGCCGTCGGGACCGAGATCAATGCGCATGGATTCCACGCTGACGGTGTGACTGCGTTCTCCCGCATCCGTAAGATGAATTGGTTTTGCGCCGATGACGCCCGGCGTGTGATCATTGCCAACGATGACCTGCTTGCCGACGAGATGCCGCTCATCGATCCCGCCAACGGTGCGGAATTCGAAAAAGCCATTGCCATCGTCTTTGACGATCATAAAACCAACTTCATCCATATGGGCGTCAAGCAACACGCGCAAGGCTTTCTTCCCCTTTGCGCTTCGACCTTGCTCAGTGCGGGCTTTCTTTCGCACAAGCACGCTGCCGAGAGCGTCCACTTTTACATCGTCGGCATACGGCTTGACTTCATCCAGCACGATGCGGCGCACTTCGCCTTCATCGCCCGAGACGGACATGGCGTTGCAAAGTTTTTCGAGCAGTTTGAGTTGGGAGGAGCCGATGGTTAGCATATTTTTTACGCCGATGGCGCGTTAGAGAACGCGCACTGTTCAGTTAATCCCAGGTAATTCTTTCCATAAAATCCGCTTCGAGAGAAGCAACGAATTCAGCCAGTAATCTTCCGGCGCGGTGGATGTCTTTCATGGAAACCACCTCGACCGCTGTATGCATGTAACGCTGGGGGATGCTCAATACCATTGTGGGTATCCCTTCGGCGGTGAGTTGTAACGCATCCGCGTCGGTGGAGGAGTATTCGGGCATCAGGTCATCTGAGACCGGTATCTCGACTCGTTCAGCGACTTCCTTGAAACGCTTATATAAAAATGGATGAATGCTCGGACCGATGCCAAGTGTGACCCCTTTGCCAAGCGGGAAGGTCTGATATCCGCTCGCGCCCGCTCCGGTGCCGAAGGTCATATCCACAACGATAGCAATCGTCGGGCGGAGTTGGAACCCGCTGGTGTATGCGCCGCCGAAGGATGTTTCCTCCTGCGCGGTTGCCACAGCCCACACATCCCACAGATGTTTTTTGGATTGCAGTTCTTCGAGGCAGACGGTGAGCGCGGCGACGGAGGCACGATTATCCAACGTATGACCGCTCACGGTTCCACCGGACATTTCGATGGGTTCTGTTCCAAAAGAGACTCTGTCGCCGACACGGATCCGCTTCGAGACGTCGGCGGGAGTTAATCCTGTATCGACAAACAGATACTTCATCGCGACGACTCCGCTGCCCTCGCCGTCGGGCAGAAGGTTGGCGGGCGGCATGGCAATCACACCATAGAGTTCTTCCTTCGTCCCGGAAGCATGGACGATGACGGGCGTGCCGGGTAAAACCCGCGCGTCTATCCCGCCGACATTGGTGATGGAAATGAATCCGTCCACGATGTTGACGACCATCATGCCGATGGCATCCATATGTGCCGCGATCATCACAGAGGGGTGAAGGTTTTTCTTTAGCGAACCAAGTTTCAGTCCGTGGACCGAGGCGAGGGCGGATTGAGAAATCTGATCCACCAGCGGAGTCCACTGCTTTTTGATGAGATTCGCCGCGGGGGTTTCATCCCCTGAAAGACCCGATACAGATATTAGTGATTTGAGAAAGGGAAGGACGTCGCTCATGGTCCGAAGGCGGTGGGGGATGCGGTGAGGGTGCTTGTCGGCGTGGCTGTGGCGGTGCGGGTGATGG
>DAOTXI010000450.1:0-9434 GCA_034435475.1 Anaerolineales bacterium | reverse complement strand
TGAGTCCAAAGACGGCGAGGGCGGTGGCGGTGAGAAGTTTCCAGTTGGGCGGGTTGCCGTTGGCGATGGATTGCAATTGGTAGATTTGAAAAATGGCGAAGGGCAGGGTCAGAAAGGCGGGGACAATGAGGTTGAATGCAAAGCCGAAGAGCGGGGCGAGGGCAAAGGTGATGTAGGCAAAAGCGATCAGGCTGTGATGAAGCGGCACGGCGCGCTCCCAGGTGAGGCGGCGCAGGAGGGTGCCGCGGTCATATTTTTCGTCTTCGGGAAAGGTGATGAAGTTGACGAGTAAGAAGTACGCCAATGCAAGGGTTGTAATGGGTAGTAATAAGGTAGTGAGCAGGCGTGAGGTTTCTGAGGCTTGCAAAAGAAAGGCGATGGAAGGAATCACATAGCCCAAATGAATGGAGAGGAGGAGTTCGCCAAATCCGCGATTGACGAGATGGAAGGGGGGGATGGAATAAAAGATAGCAAGAAGAAGAGAAGAGAGTAGAAAGTAGAAAGTGGGGAGTGTGAGGGTGAAGTTGAGGTGAATGAGGAAGGCAAGGATAGCGGCAGTGCCGGTCATGCCGATTGCGATGTAGAGCAGGTTGTTACGCAGGGTTTCTTTTTTTTGCGGGGTTTCGCCTTCGATCAGCGGTTCATTGTGTGGACGAAAGACTTCACGCAGAAAAGACACGCTAGTTTGCATAAGCAGAACAAACGCCAAACCAAGGACAAAGGGCGTTGCCTGAAACGGCTTGCCCAAGTAGGCGGGGATGCTCGCGCCGAGGAGATAGGTGAGCGCGGCGAGAAGAAGGTGGAGGGGGCGGGTTAGGCGAAGCATTGGGTAATTGGTAATTGGGTAAATGGAGATTTACGATTTTGCTATGTAAGCTTCCAAGCGCTCAACCGCTTGCGGAAGGTTCTTGCGGCCCAAGCCGAAGCGGAAGTGGTTTTCGGTTTCATCGTACATACTGCCGGGCAGGAGAAGCACGCCGGTCTTCTTTACAAGGTCATCGCAGAAAAACTCTACGTCACCTTGCAGGAGTTTTGGAAAACCCATGGAACCGGCTTTGGGGCGATGCCAGGTGAAGAAGGATGAGTAACGCGTGAAGAGATCGTCAATGACGATGAGATTGCTTTTGATAATTTCGAGGTTGCGATTTGCCAATTTTTGGCGGTGACGAACAGCCACCTCAGCGAGAAATTCACTGGGCGCGGAATTGCAGATGGTGGTGTAATCTTTGAGTGAGGCGATCTTATTGTATAGGTCGTGGTTTTGGGTGGCGAGCCAGCCAATCCGCAAACCCGCCAAGCCATACGTTTTCGATGTAACGCCCAAGGAAACGGCGTGAGCGCCATAGTCCACGGCGGCGGGGAGACGGTCTGCAATGTCGTATTCTGATTCGCGGTAGACCTCATCTGAAAAAAGCAGGAGATTATTTTCCTGCGCGAAACAGTTCAGGGCGTCAAAATCGGCTTTGGACATGAGGTACCCGGTGGGATTATGCGGCAGGTTGACGACAATTGCCTTGGTGGTGGGTCGCAACAGCCCCTTGAGCTCGTCCATATCGAGCGCCCAGCCGTTCGCTTCACGCGCGTACCACAGGCTGACGTCGCAACCGATTCCCTTTGCTACTTCGCTCAGGGCTTGGTAATGCGGCGCGTGGACAATGACATGGTCGCCTGCCTGCAAAGCCGCCATCATAAAAAGGTAAATGGCTTCATTTGCGCCGGTGAAAACCAAAACATCATCGGGCTGGGTTGTGGTGTACATGCCTGCAATCTCTTTGCGTAAAGTGGGGCTGCCCTGCGATTCGGTGTAGCCCAGCCAGTGAAGTTGAAAGCGTTCCGCTGCGCCTTCTTCATGGGCAAGCAGGTCGGCAACCGACATTGATTCGCAGTCAGAGGAACACAGCAGGAATTCGGCGTTGAATTCGTATTTGGCAAAGTAGCGTTCGAGTTTGAAAGGGGTGAGATTCATGGAGTTCCGGTGGGGGATGAGGAGTTACAAGTTACAAGTAACAAGTTGTTTGAGAAATATTTACTTGTTTACCTGTCTACTTGTGTACTTACTTCAACGCCCGCTTGACATCACGGTAGTGCAGTTGATTATGCAGATACAGCATCTTTATCATTTCGCGGATGACGGTTTCTCCCAAAAATGGATGCCGTCCTTTGATGTCGAGCTCTTCCTCTTTCAGCCCGCTCACCCATCGAATCGACTCGGCGCGGGTTTGTTTGTACTGCTCCAGCAGTTCGGCAGGCGTTAGGTCTTTGGTCTTCTCCTGCTGGGCGGCGTTGTAACGGTCAATCGAGAAATCGTCCGCGGCGCCCTCGCCAGTGGTGCGGATTCTTTCAAACAGGCGCACCAGTCCGCGCTCAGAGGTGACGTAATGCGAAAGCACGTTGCGAATACTCCAGGTCGCGCCTTCGGTATACACTTCCGCGCTCCATTGCTCATCGGTCAACCCGGCAAAGAATGCCGCCATGCGGTCGCCTTCGGATTTTAATTTTTCGGTAAGTTCGGTAATTTCAGACATGGGTTTCTCCTTAAAGCGATTTAACCACAAAGGGTCACAAAAGATCACGAAGGTTAATTACGGTTCTGGGAAATTGGCGTAATTGATTGAGCGTTTGCCGGTGGTTGGGTAGAAGTAATCTCTAAACTCAGAGATGCGTTCCACAAGGCGTTCACTGTCTTCAAAATCAGGACGTAAATAATAGTAATGCGTGTCGTAGGGGCTGTCGCCAAAAACCGCCGCGAGAATATAGCCATTCTCTTCCGCATAGGTTTTCAAAAGAATCGTCATGCTAAACCAACGCTGGGCAAGGTTGGCGTCTGTCAACTTGGGCGGCACAAGCGGCGAATAATAATCATGGAACATGATGATGTGCGGCTTCTTACTGTCTAAATATTCCACCGTAATCGAACCGTTGTGCGCAATGAACTGGTCGTTCAAGCCCCAGGTATCCACCGCGCTCCAGCCCGAATAATACGGCAGCAAACCCGCCTCGGTCGTCGCAATCACATAGCCTTTGCCGCGATAATCCGCGAGCATTTGCGCCATCTCCAAACGCCCATCGCGTTCATAAGGGCGGTCACAGGCTTGTTGATATAAAGCAAGAAAGCAATTTTGGAACCATGAATAAAAGACAAGATTCGCAAACAGCGCGCACCCCGCGACGAAGTATGCGCCTCTTTCCCTAACCGACAATTGATTCAGCGCTTCAAACTTGATGCCCCCCGTCAACGGAATCCACGATATGAGCGCAATGGGCACAACGGCATACTGAAAACGCGCCCCGTAATTCATCTCATCTGAGATCAAACCGAAGGCGGCGGCAAAACCGAGGATTGGAATGAGATACGCAAGTGTCTGTTTGATTGTGCCATTTGAACGAAAGCCGAGAATGAAGGCAAAAACCATTGGCAGGCATAAACGCAGGGCGTTCAACATGGATGCGTTAAACGTGAACCAACTCCAGCCGCCTTCGCCTTTTTTGTAAAACGGATTTGGAAGCGGGTAGCCGAAATAGTCCCAGCGCCAGAGGAAGTACGCGCCTCCAAAAATTAGAAAGACAACACCAAAGATTATGGTGATCGAGATCGAATTCTTGAATCCGCGCATGAGGATGATGGCGAGAAGCATGAGCGAAGCAAGGATGACGCCTTCGGGGCGGATGAGTCCGGTGACGAGACCGCTGAGGGCGAAGGCGAGAGAAAGCCACCAGCGTGGATTCTCTTCCTTCATCAGAAGCAAGCCCAAAGTCCAGGTGGAGGCGGCGGCGAGGGCAAAGAAAGGCGTCCCGAAGTAGGCAGATACGTAGGAGAGTCCGGTTCCAACGGCAAGATAAAGTCCGCTTAAAAAAGAAAAGGGGATGTTGCCCTTGTGAATGCGCCGGTTCGCCCAGTAGATGATGAGGACGGTGAGCAGGTGTGAGGCAAAGCCAATGCCGCGAACAGACTGACCAACCGTGAAGCCAAGTTTGATGAGCGCGGCGGATGCGACCATGAAGAGAAAATCGGTTGCGCCGTCTACAGGGGCTTCGCCGATGTTCCAGACGATGCCATGTCCGCCCGCGAGATGTTGGGCGTAACGCATAATCATGGCGGCGTCTTCGAAGGGAGGGATATCGAAGTTGATGAAGTTGAACGCGTAATAAAAAACAGAAAGAAGCAGGAGGAGCGAGGCGAGAAGGTCGGGGAGGAGTTTTTTAGGAGAAGGCATTGGGGAGTTGTGAAAAGTGAATAGTGAATGGTGAATGGTGGTCTCGATATGTGACGCGAAGATCACGCGCCACTACTCGACCACCTGGATATTTATATCAGGGAGTAGCCGCCATCTACGGTGATGGTCTGCCCGGTAATATACTCGTTCTTGATGAGAAATTCGAGAGTGGAGGTGATCTCTTCGAGCGTGGCGGCGCGTTTGAGGGGGAGTCTTTCGAGGAGGCTTTGCCATGCTTCGTCTGTGACCACGTCGGATTGCAGGACAAGCCCTGGGGCAATGGCGTTGACACGGATTTGCGGCGCAAGTGAACGCGCCAGAAGTTTGGTCAGCGATTCAAGCCCGGCTTTGCTGACGGTGTACGAGGGGTAGCGAGTCCAGGCTTTGTTCGCGCCAATGTCAGAGACGTTGACGATCAACCCGCCGTCTGTCATCCGTTTGGCGGCATGTTGCGCGACGAGAAATGGCGCGCGCAGGTTGAGGTCGAGCGCGGAGTCCCAGTCGCGCAACTCCATCTCACGTAAATTGCCGACGGTCATGAGTGCGGCGGAGTTGACCACAACCCTAAGCGGCGCTTTCATCTCGTCCACCATTGAAAAGAGGAAATCAATTTTATCGGCGGCGGTCAGGTCGGCGCGAATGGGCAGGCAGTCCACGCCGAGGGCGCGAATCTCCTGTGCGGTTCGATCCGCTTCATCCACCGAGCCGCGATGGTGCAGCGCGATCGCGTATCCCATGCGGGCAAGCGAGAGCGCAAAGGCTTTTCCAAGCCTGCGGGCAGAACCGGTGATGAGGGCAAGGGAGGACATAGTCAAATTGTAAACGAAAAGAAAATCGAATCGTGTATAATCCCGCCACCGCCCCAGTAGCTCAATGGATAGAGCGCCTGACTTCGGATCAGTAGGTTGTGGGTTCGACTCCTGCCTGGGGCGCCTTTTTATTTATCAGCAGAACATAAGCGCCCCGAAAATCTTCCGGGGCGCTTATGTTTACACGTCCACCGAATCGTGCAAATCGGGATAATGCACCCGATTCATCCCCCTCTCCTTCAACAGCCCTTTCAAAGTCATCGCCTGCTTTTCTTCGCCGTGGACGAGGAAAATATCCTTCACGCTTTCTTTGACTCCCTGCGCGTATCTCACCAGCAGGTCCTGCCCGGCATGACCCGACAGCCCTCCGATGGTCGCCACATCACACTTGCGCTTGTAAATATCGCCAAAAATGCGGACCTCTGGTTCACGGTCTGCCAGCCTGCGCCCCAGCGTCTCCGGCGCCTGCCATGAGACGATACAAACTGTATTTTTTGGGTTCTCAATATTATTTTTAATGTGATGGACAATGCGTCCCGTTTCTGCCATACCCGAAGCGGAGATGATGACCATCGGGTCGGTCCGTTCGTTGAGCGCCTTGGAATCCTCCACAGAGCGGATATACGTCAGCATTTTGAAATCCAGCGCCGGGTGACGTGATTCGCGCACAAATTCCTTCGTCTCATCATCGAAACATTCAAGATGGTTCTTGAAGATATCCGAAGCCTTCACCGCCAGCGGACTATCCACATACACCGGCACGCGCGGCACATCTCCCTCGAACATCATCTGGTTCAAGTGATAGACGATCTCCTGCGTGCGTCCCACCGCAAAGGCTGGCACGATCACCTTGCCTCCGCGTTCGATGGTCTTACGAACAACATTCTCAAACTCGATAAATGCCTGCTCGGGGTCGTTATGGCTTTTATCTCCATACGTGCTTTCCATGATCATATAATCCGCATGGGTTGGTAAAACAGGGTCTCGCAACAAGGGCAATTTATAACGCCCGATATCACCGGAAAACCAGAGATGGATCTTCCGTCCCTTTTCTTCGATCTCAAGCGAAACACCTGCCGACCCTAAAATATGCCCGGCTTCATAAAACCTTGCAATCACACCGGGGATCGGTTCGAAGGCTTCTGTGTAATCCACGCCGGTAAGCATCCCCGCAGCCGCCTCGGCATCCTGCTCGGTGTAAAGCGGTTCGACCGGTTCTTCATCACGCTGTGCCCGCTTCTTATTGACGAACTCCGCATCCGATTCCTGAATCCGCCCAGAGTCTGCAAGCATGACAGTTGAAATGTCCTTTGTAGCGCGGGTTGCCCAAATCGCGCCTTCATATCCCTGTTTGACAAGGTTCGGCAGGTTCCCTGAATGGTCAATATGCGCGTGCGAGAGAATCACAGCATCAACTGCGGTTGGATCATAACGAAACCTCAGGTTTCGCTCATATGCCACAGACCGCTTGCCCTGGTAAATTCCACAATCCAATAAAAGTTTTTTTCCGTTGATCTCCAGCAAATGCTGACTGCCCGTCACAGTATGAGCCGCGCCATGAAAACTAATTCGCATGTTTTACTCCTAACGTATCGAGAATCTGCCCGCCGAACATTTCGAATCGCGCAGGCGCATCCTTCATCATCAATTGCAACTCACCCAGGTCTTTGGGCGGGTTTTCAGAAAACAGAGCCAGGTAGGGCTTGGGCAGGATGATGTCTGACTCGACTTTCATTTTCAAACCCGTTTCCTTTCGCCACGCCTTGAGCTTTTCCAGCCGCCTCAACACCGCATCGCTCTTACGATCATCTTTTTTCTTCTCCACAAGCGGAGCATCCATCCCACGCCGGATTGCGCCAAGAACCATATCGCCCCACAAGCGGATCTGCTTCTCCGAGAGCCCTGCCGCAGAAAGATCCACCTTCGCTTCAGGCGGATTTTTCGCCAGACCGATCAATATGTCGTCCATGATAACTTTATAAGGCGGACGGTCCAGCCGTTCGGCTTCCCTGTCCCTGAAATGACAGAGATGCGCAACAACAGTCAATTCGCGCTGGGTCAGGTCCTTTCGCCCCGAAAACCTCTCCCACGAGGCGCCGTTCGAACGCGGCTTTGAGTCTTCGATCCGGCAGGCGCGTTCAAAATCCTCTTGGGCGAATTCCAGTCGGGAGACCTCCCGCAATTCAGCCTCAAGCGTATCCCTCAGGTCGAAGAGATAATGCGTATCCAGCCGCGCATAATGGATCTGTTCCTTCGTCAACGGGCGCGCCGCCCAGTTTGCCTTCTGATGGCGCTTGTCTATCTTCACGTCGAATTTGTCGCCCAATAAACGGTCCAAACCGACTGCCGGATAACCCAGCACGCGCGCGGCATGCATGGTATCGAACAGGTTGGAGAAGGTAAACCCAAAATCGCGCCGCAAACAGATCAGGTCATATTCAGAGGCGTGGAATATTTTTTCGAGAGCGGGGTTGGAAAAAATCGGGGCAAGCTCACCGAGGTCCTTCAATGCGAGTGGATCAACAATATAGTCTGTCGAAGGTGTGGAAAATTGAAGCAGGCATACTTTTTCTCTGAAGGCGTGCAGGCTATTCGATTCGGTATCCACAGCAACACGCGTCTGCAACGCAATGTCTGCGATCATTTTCCCCAAGTGATCTGTAGTGTTCACCCATACGGGCGGCGGCAGGACGTTCGACATATCGGCAGATTATAAACCCGTTGGATGGAATGACAGCGAATTCGACGCTTGCATAATCACTTCAAGCGCAGGAGCGCAAGCAGACGGTCATATCCGCGCTGGAGGAAATAACCCAAAATTAAAGCGAGGATGGAGCCGATGGTCAAATGAATATAGACAACTCCCATGCCCGGTTCCAGTCCAAAGAGATCGTCAATCAACCGCCACAATGGACGGTGAATTAAATATGTAAAATAGGAGGCGGTCGAAAGCCAGAGCCAGACGCGCCAGCTTCCAATCCCGGCTCGGAATAAAGCCAGGATGAATAATATCCATGCAAGAATGAAAAAATCAACCGACACAAGGTAAAAGACTCCCTCGGTTTTCGAGTTTTCCAATATCCAGTGAAGAGGAAAAATACTTATGACTGCCAAAAGCAGTTTGATGAATGGATTTATATTGAACACCTTTTCCCGGGTTTCGCCAAACCTGCATAAAAAGACGCCTGCCAGAAAAATGAAGTAATATTGAAAAAATCGCGGGTCGAAGAACCCCCATACCCGGTTTGAAAAATACGCCGCGACGTACACTGCAATGGAGACAGCCCCCAAACTCATGCTTGAGCGCAGGGTAAACATCATTCCCCCGAACAGGATGTAAAACACGACCAACATGCTGATGTACCAAAGGGTCAACACTTGCTTGACGAAGACCGGCGAAAAGACCGCCTGAAGGTTCATGGCGTACACCGCCATGTCAGTGCGTTTGAGGGAAAAACCGAGGTAATAGACGAAAAGGATCAACGCCAGCCAGTAGGGTGGATAAATACGCACAAATTTTGACCAGGCGAAAGCCAACAGGTTCTGCCCCGGCTTGCGGAGCGTGGCTTCTGTAAAGTAGCCTGCAAGAAAGAAGAACGATCCCAGCAAAAAAGATGCCACAAAGAAACCGATGTGTTTCAAAGTCTCGCCAAAGACAATCGGATCGTAAATCTCGCTGTGCAAGGTCAACAAAAGGATAATGGACAAACCCCGCAGGGCTTCGAATTCCATCTGACGTTTGCCGGTTTCTGTCATAAGGTCTTCTCCATCACCATGGCGTCCTCCCCGTCGTTGTAATAGGTCTTCCAAACGTCAATCACGATATATCCTTCACGCTCATACATATGGATCGCCGCCTGATTTGAGACGCGCACCGTCAACCGGGATCTCGGCACGCCCAATTTCTTTTCACATTCGCGCAAGAGAGCTGTTGCAAATCCGCGCCGTCGAAAGCGTGGATCAACCGCAATGGTGGCAATCCAGCCCCACCCGTCGCGTGGACGCGGATCACCGGCTACGAATCCCACCATCTGGCGATCCTCCACCGCCTTGAGGCGCACCACATCCGGGAAGGTCAATACCGCCATCAGGTCAAACAGGGGCCACGCGTCGCGGTCGAAACTTTCCCTTTCCAGTTTTCGCAACGCGTTCAAATCGAGAATGGAGGCATGGGTAATTTCCATCGGCGGAAATTGTATCAATAAAAAAAGTAGAAAGCGGAAATCGATCTTTCCACTTTCTACTTTTTCATCAAAATATCAAGAACCGAACCCGCTTACTTCTTTCCATCCTTGCCGAGGAAGTTATCCAACATGCTTGTAAACTCCATCGGGAAGATGTATTTGGTGGAAGGACTCATGCCAAGACCCTTGAGGGTTTCGAAGTATTGCAGGGTCATGGTCTTCTGATC
>DAOTXI010000449.1:0-2502 GCA_034435475.1 Anaerolineales bacterium | reverse complement strand
GTTATCCAGTGATGTCCCGCTCTCGATTGCTGTGGGGGAGCAAGCTTCGTTGCCGGGAGGATGGCGTTTGACGAGTGAAATCTGGCGGCTCCCGGCTCTGGCGTTGGAACAAGCCGGGGAAAATGAAGACCCGTTTCAGGTCTGGTAGGATGCGGCGGAGTTGCCGGAAATACTTGACCTGCGGACCCGGCATCCGGGCGATCAATTCTCCCCGCTCGGCATGGACGGACATTCGCAAAAACTTTCGGATTTTTTTGTCAACGAAAAATTGCCCCAGCGCGCGCGTGACCGCTGGCCCCTCTTATGCGCCGGGGATGAGATTGTCTGGGTTCCGGGGTTTCGCCCGGCGCATCGGCATCGCTTGAAGGAAACGACAAAATCAGTGGTTTATTATTCAATGCAACGCCCCGTCGGAAACGAACATCCCCACTCGTAAAGGTGGGGATGTTCGTTTATTTTATTTCGCCATTCAACTGTTTTAACTTGATGAACAACTCGCGCCATTGAATCTTGGATACCCCAAGTTATTGCCTGACCTTGTCCGGCTCGATGCCGCTTTGATAATCGCGTAATGCGCAGGTCCAGCGGCACATGTCGAAGGACAGATGTTTTTCAAGCCCCGCCCCTTCGCCGATATCTTCCAGCAGATATTCCAGCCTGCGCGGCGACCAGGGAAACGCCTGGTCTATGGGGTTGTATTGCGCCAGATATTCGTTGTAGGCGGCGACCCAGTCTTCTGTCAATTCGATCTTGCGTTCCTTGTAACGGTTGGCAGGGCTGGCATAGCGGACGAAAAGATACGGACCGTCCTTGCCCTGCAATTCGATGTGATTGATGTGAATTCCAAGACACTCGCTTTTCTTGATCGCGGTCTGGAGGATGAGCGCCACAAGAGCGTATGGACGAGCATCCGGCTTTTTGGCGCGGCGGTGACGGTCGGCGGCAAGCAGAACGGATTCATACTCATCCTCCGTCAGCACCTGCGGGAGAGGGCTGATGGCGGAACGCTGCGCCACCTTCTCAGCCGGGTCAATGCTCAACGCTCCATGCTGATGCAGCCAGCGGAAAAACGATTTGATCGAGGTGATACGCCGCGAAAGCGTCTTGGGGCTGCACGCCACGCCGCGTCCTTTTTCCATCCATTCGAAAAACTTGTTGAGATCGTCGGTGGTCACGGCGCCGATGGATTGGTCGGGCGGCAGGAATTGGGTCAGCAGGCGGGTATCTGAAAGAAAGGCTTTGACGGTGTTGGGCGAGCGTCCCTGATCGTAGAGAAACATCTCCCAGCCGTTGATGGCGGCGGGCAGCAGGGTCTTTGAACCGATATGTACGGGCGCAGATGTTTTTGCCATTGAGGCTCCCTTGCGTGTAGTCTTGCGTATAGTTTAGCGAATTTGGGAGGGGTTGTCAACTGGCTGTTTATGGCGGCGGCAGGTAATCCCACGGGTTGACCTTCACGCCTGCCATGATCTCGAAATGCAAATGCGAGCCGGAGGAGCGCCCGGTCGAACCGACCGCGCCGATCACCTCACCCTGACCCACACTCTGACCGCACCCCACATTGATCGCGCTCAAATGCGCATACAACGACTGAAAGCCGTTGCCGTGATCGACCATGACCATATTACCGTAGCCGTAATCGTTCCAGCCCGAATACACGATCACACCCGCATCCGAGGCATAAACGCCCTCGCCGGTGTCGCCCGCAAAATCCAACCCATTGTGATTGGTCTGCGGCGAAAAGTCGAAGCCTGAAAGGTAATGCTTATTTGTCGGGTAGATGAAATAGCCGTATCCCACCGCGCCGCCGCTGACCGGGTCGCACGCGCCTTCGCCAAGCACCCGCGCCGAAGCGGGATTTTCACGGGTTACGCCCAATGGCGCGCTCCAACTAACAAAGTCGCGCTTGCCGCCAGGGATGATCAACCATGTGCCTGGTTTGATATTGGCATTTTCATAATCCCCGACCGTGTTCGGGTCAATATTGTTGCCGGGAAACTCGATCACATCTCCCGCGGAGACGCCGTAAAACCGCGCCCACTCGCCGAACGGAATCCCGCCCAGCCATTCCCAATACACGCCATCCACTGGGAGAATGGTCAGCTCCTGCCCTGGCTGTAAGGAATGCGGGTCGTCCAGCAAAATATTGTAATTTCCCCACAACACCGTCTCCGGCTGTAAGCCAAATTTTTCCGCGATGCCAAAAACAGTATCGCCATCCTGGACGATATATATTTCCAATTCGTTTCGCGGACGGCTGGGGATGTTGGTGTGTAATTGTGCCGAGCGATTAACCCCCGCATCGATTGGACTCTGCGCATTCGCGCCTGGATTCGCCTGCGCAGCCGCCTCCACCGGGACCTGCGGCTGGTCTGCCCCATTTGGCTCCGCCTGCGCCTGACGGTAAAACGTCCGTGCCATAAAGACAACCGCCGCGATCACGATCATCGTCAGCAGGTTCGTCCCCAGCTTTATCAACGGCTCACCCAGACCGATCTCCAG
>DAOTXI010000448.1:0-2928 GCA_034435475.1 Anaerolineales bacterium | reverse complement strand
TCCTTGCCGCATATCTCGAAGAACGGACCGGCTATCGTATCGTAACTGTCATCCCCGCATCCGAAACAGCATTGGTCGAGTCGCTTGCAAAAGGCAACGCGCATATCGCATCGTTGTCTCCTTATGCATTCGTGATCGCGCGCGGAGACAACTCCGTGACAGCATTGCTTGCCCAGGTCCGCAATGGAGAAATGTTCTACGGCGCGCAGATCCTCATCAACCGCGACGGTGAATTTACATCGTACTACGATGAAGCGCGTGGAGAAAACACGGTGGACGCCGCCACTGCTTTGAATCAATTCGCCGATAAAAAACCCTGCTGGAGCGACGAGTTCTCACCGTCGGGGTATGTTGTGCCGCTCGGATTGCTGAACCAGACCCAGGTCACGACCCGAAGCGGGGCGTTCCTCGAAGGTCAACCCAATGTGGTGCGCGGAGTCTACGCCGACGACATCTGCGACTTCGGCGCGACGTTCATTGATGCCCGCGAAAATCCCGTCCTCGAAGCGGACTACCCCGATGTGATGGACAAGGTGCTTGTGGCGTGGCGCATCCCCGAGATCATCCCGTATGAAAATATTTCCATGTCGGCGTCGCTGCCATTTGAAATGAGGCGCACTATCCAGCGGGCGTTTCTCGATTTCATGTCCACACCCGAAGGCAAAGCGGCGATGCAAACCGTGTACGGCTTCGACGAAATGTCGCCGGTGGAAGACGCCGCCTACGCTGATTTCATTTTGTACGTGAACGCCTCGGAGTTGGATTTGCTTGAGTTGCTCGATCAATAAAATGTTGAAAAGAATCATTTCCTTTCTCTGGCGTATCACGCTTGTCTTCGGCGAGTTGACTGCCATCGCTTTGATCATGTCGAGATTCATCATGGGCTTGTACGCCGTCCCGAGAATTTTCACCGTTGAAGATGCGCCTGATGCAAAAATTGCCATCGTCTTCGGGGCGGGCTTGCTGCGCGACGGCTCGGCGGGACCCGTGTTGAGCGACCGGATGCAAACTGCCGTGGCTTTGTACCAAGCCGGGAAAGTTGAGAAAATCCTGGTCAGCGGCGATAACCGTTTTGTCGAATACAATGAGCCGGAAGCCGGACGTCAATATGCACTGGAACGCGGCGTGCCTGATGAAGATATTGTTTTGGATTATGCAGGCAGGCGCACCTACGATACCTGCTACCGCGCCAAACACATCTTCGGCGTGGACGAAGCCATCCTCGTCACGCAGGAATTCCACATGCCGCGCGCCTTGACTCTCTGCAACTGGTTCGGCTTGGACTCGGTCGGCGTGGAGGCGGCGAACCGCTACTTCCTCAAACGCTCCCGCCTGTGGTGGAACATCCGCGAGACCTTTGCGGTCTTCCAATCCGCATGGGATTTGCTTTATGCCAAGCCGCTGCCAGTGATGGGCGAGCCGGAGCCGATTTTTGAGTAAAATCAACATTGTTGTCCGACAACTCCCCAAAATCGCCCTAAATTAGGGGAATCAACTCCCCTAATTTGTATAAATTAGGGGGAGTTGGTCATCTTCAAGACAAAATTCATTAACGGAGAATTTCGATGAACCGTGAAGAAGCCCTTGCGCTTGTGCGCGAATACGTAAAGAATGAAGGATTGGTACGGCACATGCTTTCCGTCGAAGCCGCCATGCGTTTCTACGCTGAAAAATTCGGCGAAGATGTGGAGACTTGGGGACTGATCGGTCTCCTGCACGACTTCGACTGGGAGATTCACCCGACGCTTGAGGAACATCCGCAGGCGGGCGCGCCCATTTTGCGCGAACGCGGCGTACCTGAAGACATCATTCAAGACATCCTGAGCCATGCCGACCATCTCAACCTGCCCCGCGACACGGTGCGACGCAAAGCCATCTGCGCCTGCGACGAGGTGACGGGACTCATCACCGCCGTGGCATTGGTGCGTCCCTCCCGTTCTTTGCACGACCTCGAAGCGAGTTCCGTCAAAAAGAAGTGGAAAGATAAAGCCTTCGCCGCCGGGACCAACCGCGAAGAAATGGAACACGCCGCCAAAGAATTCGGTATTGACTTGTGGGAGCACGTCGGCAATGTGATTTTGGCAATGAGACGCATCGCGCCCGAGTTGGATTTGGTGGGGAATATTCAGCCCTGATTTTGACTATCCAACGACGGAGTCGCTCGACTCCGCCAGATGCAAGTCGGATTGGCAATCCGACTTGCGAGTCAGGCAAACGCGTTTTACATGGCGCAGGAACCGATTACAATATCGCCCATGACCTACCGACATTTCAAACACGAGAGCCTGCTTTACATGCTGGCTTTCCTGATTGCCCTTTTTATCAGGCTGGTCCAACTCGGCGCGATGCCGCTGACCGACGCCGAAGCCGCGCCCGCCCTGCAAGCATTGCGCATCTCGCAAAGCGAAGACCCCGCCCTCGACCCGCATCCGCTTTATATCGTTGCCACATCCGTGATGTTTTTGCTCTACGAGGGTGGGACAAATTTCCTCGCCCGGTTGATCCCGGCCCTCGTCGGTGGACTCCTCGTTCTGGCTCCCCTCCTCTTTGACGACCGGCTCAAACCCCGCCCAAGCCTGATCCTCGCCTTCTTCCTCGCCCTCGACCCGGGTCTGGTTGCCATCTCCCGCCAAGCCGCAAGCCCGATCCTGGCGTTGACATTTCTTGCCTTCACCGCCGGGTTCATCAACAAGAACAAACCCACCTTTGCCGCCGTCACAGCCGCCCTCGCCCTCCTCAGCGGACCGTCCGTCTGGCTCGGCTTACTGCTGATTCTTATCGCTTATGGATTCGCCCGCTTCTTCCTCCCCAAGCCATCGGAAGAAACAAGCGACGAAAAAACTTCACTCCTTCACCCTTCACCCTTCACCCTTCACCCTTCATCCTTCATCCCCTTCATCCTCACCTTCATCCTCGCCAGCACCCTCT
>DAOTXI010000447.1:0-2953 GCA_034435475.1 Anaerolineales bacterium | reverse complement strand
TCATGGGACCGGGCAGCCCCAGTTATGCCGCGCGTCAATTGCAGGGCACGCTTGCCTGGGAAATCATCCGTGCAAGGCACAGGCAGGGAGCGACTTTGGTGTTCGCGTCTGCCGCGACGATCTCAGTCGGGCAGTGGGTGTTGCCTGTATATGAAATCTATAAAGTCGGCGAAGATGTTCATGTAAAGGACGGTCTCGGCTTCTTCTCGGATTTTGGGTTGCATGTCTCCTTCGTGCCGCATTGGAATAATGCCGAAGGCGGTGTGGATCTGGATACCAGCCGCTGTTTTATGGGGATGGAGCGCTTCCAGCAGTGGTGCGACCTGCTCCCCCCGGAAAATACAACCCTCGGTTTGGATGAGCATACGGGCATCATCATGGATTTTGAATCAGGTACCTGCGAGGTCAGCGGGGTGAGTTCGGTTTCAATTGTGCGTGAATGCGATCCTGAGATGTATCCCTCAGGCTCGAAATTCAACCTGAGCGAACTCGGCGGGTATCGGCTCCCAGACCCGATCCATTCCGGCATCTCGGAAGATGTGTGGAGAATGACCATCGAAGCGGGGCGTAGCGAAGAGGAAAAGCCCTCAGATGAGGCGCTGGCATTGCTCGAACAGCGCAAGCAGGCAAGGATCAATAAAGATTTTGCCGCCTCTGACAGTCTGCGCGATGCGATTGCCGCGTTGGGTTGGAAGGTTAAAGATACGAAAGACGGGCAGGAGTTGGAGAGACTCGTGTAAGCGAAAACAAAAAAGCCCTCTCGCATGGAGAAGGCTCAATGGGTTCGATCAAATCAAAGTCCGGTTAAGAGGCGGGGTTAGAATTCATCCTCTTCTTCCAGCCATTCATCGTCCTCTTCGCCGTCCACCTCTTCATCCTCCCATTCATCTGATTCGTCTTCATCGTCCCATTCATCATTGGCGGCGGCGCCATCGGTGGGCGAATAGGTCACACAGCCGGTGTCCGGGTCGAATTCCACGGCAGCCGCGCCGCACAATCCTTCATCAATGAACACGCAGTCGGTGTAGTGACATTTGATACGGGGCATTTCGAATCCTCCTAGAGTTCGTTTCGGATCAGGCGCGCGACCGCGACGATAAAGATCAGGGTCATCGCAACCTGTGACGTGACGCAGAACGGGCAGATCGCCTTCAGAATGGCAAGCTCGACGTAAACCAGCCACAGGGTGAAGAGAAACCCGGTCAGCGACATGCCAAAGATCAGCATGGCGCCGTTTCTGCGCAGGAATTCCATTTTGTCTTCGTAGAAGTGCGCGATCAGGATCGCCGCATAACCGACGATGCCAAAGACCGCAACAGGGATGCCATTCACCTCCGAGAATACGCTGGCATTGACGGTCGAACAATCACCCGAGCCGAGGCACATCCCGTCGTTGCCCGAAAGTTTATAGATCGTCATGTAGATCGAAACCGCCAGTCCGACGATCGCGAGCGCCGCCGAGGCGCGGTAAAGCCATTTATCCATGTGTCCTCATAACAAGATGGCGTCCACTTCCGAGCCAGCAGGCACGCATTTTACACCAGCGGGAATGATTAGTAAAGCATCCGCCTGAACCAGCGATAAGAGATTGCCCGAACCCTGATGCCCGGTGAGAAATGCGGATGGGATGCCATCTACGAGCCTGATCTTCGCCCGCAGGTAACTCTCCCTCCCGTCCGATTCGACCTCCTCCGCGCATCGCACCCGGACCGTTCGCCTGTCTCCGTCCATCGAGCCGCTCATCCGCTGGAGCGTGGGGCGAACAAAAACCTCGAACCCCACAAACGCCGAAACCGGGTTGCCCGGCAGACCAATGAAAGGAATGCCGCGATATGAACCGAATGCCAGCGGTTTGCCCGGGCGCATGTTGACCTTCCAAAAATCCATGCTGCCATTCGACTCGATAACCTCTTTTATAAAGTCGAACGCGCCCACGCTGACTCCTGCCGAAGAGAGGATCAAGTCCGCTCTTTCTTGCACGGCTTTGTTCAATACTCCAGTCACCGACTCGCGGGTATCCTTTGCCACTCCAAGCCGGATGACCTCCGCGCCCGCCGTGACGATGGATGCCGCAAGCGAATACGAGTTCGCATCGCGGATCTTTCCCGGTTCAAGGGGCGCGCCTGCTTCGAGCAATTCATCTCCCGAAGACATCAACGCCACCCGCGGCTTTTCGTGGACAGTTACATTATCGAAACCGAGAGTGGATAACAACCCCAAATCCTGCGGTTTGAGATGCCGACCTTTGCTCAGCACAACATCGCTATTTTGCATGTCGGTGCCGCGCTTGCGGATGTTGTCGCCGGGTTTCATCGTTTTTATAGTGGTAATTGTTTTTGGCGGGACGCTCCCTGCGCTTCTGTCTTTGAAGTCTGTGTCTTCGACGGGGATGACGCAATCCGCGCCTTGCGGTATTTGTGCCCCTGTCATAATTCGCGCGGCTTGGCCCGCTTGCAGGATCACCGTCGGGGCGCTGCCGGCTGGGATGTCGGCGACCACGTTCAAGGTCGGGTTCGAGGCGGAATCTTCCGCTTTCAATGCAAACCCATCCACCGCAGAGTTATCGAAGGGTGGGTAATCCCCATCGGCGGCAATATCCGCCGCCAATATCCTGTTCAGCGAGTCGTTCAACGCGACGGATGCGGTTTGGGTTGTTTTGATCCGGGAAAGGATGCGCTCGCGCGCTTCTTGTGTGCTAAGCATATCGAAGCGCCGCGATTATACTCCAATGGATGGGGAATTTCGTGATGTGTAATGTGGGAACGCAAAACGCGAAACGCATGTTGCGTATCGCGTTTCAATCTTCTGTTGCAGACAATTTTTTACCCCGGTTTTGTTCGTACCGCTTCCATCACGTTCGGCAGGATTTCGATGCGGGTCAGGATGCGGCTGAGTTGGGTCAGGTCTCTTACTTCGATGATGAGTCTCAAGTCGGCGATGCTGCGATTAACGT
>DAOTXI010000446.1:0-4508 GCA_034435475.1 Anaerolineales bacterium | reverse complement strand
GGGTTGATAGTATTTATCGAGATAGTCCAAGTCCACCATCAAATCCACGCGGGGGATGTAATCAAAATAGAAGAAGATATCAGGCATGGTGCCCATTGCCATCCCAAAATGCGGGGCATTGGTCTGCGGTCCGAGCCAGACGGTGAAGTGCATGTTGGTGAAACTGTGTTTCGGGTTGCCGATATGCGAATGCACGAACCAGTCAATTTCGGGTCCCACAAAGGTGTTGAGCGAGCCTTTGGCGTTACCGTCCAGTGATGTGTAGTTGGCGAACTTCTCCGTCGAACCATCGGGCTTGAGTTCGAAGCGGGCGGTCAATTTTTCGGCTAACTCGCGGGTGATGTCCCAGAGTTTGCCGAACCAGCCCGTCGAGTCGACATCGGGTTGGGCAGCAAGCAGGTCTACTAATGATTGGGTGGTGGGCATAAGGACTCCTGTTGGTAAGTAGTGGTTAGTAATTGGTTCTTGCAGTTCTTGACGGCGGACGACCGACCGCTGACCACAAAACAGTTATCAATGACTAGTTCATCAATGTCTACCGTCGGCGGTCTGCGGTCGTTCTTGACTTCAACCTGCTCTCAATAAGTACACATCTACCTGATTCAACTTCTCGTCTCTAAACTTTTTCCAAATACCAGCAACACTTCCGCTGGCGTGGTCAACCACTTCGATGGCGGAGATGGTTTCGCCTGGGGCGGCGACCATTTCCAGTTCGCGCAGGGCGCCGTAGTGTTTCTCATTGCCGCGCATGCCTTCTTTGTCGGTGAAGGTATGTTCGTTCGTTGTGATGGGCGTTGTCTCAAGCAACTCGCCATCGGGTGAAATTGAAAACCGTTCGCCGCGATATTCTTTTGCCATCGCGCCTGCCGACATTTTTGGGAAACCTTCGTCCTCTGGCACGGCAACGCCGACAATGACGGCGATCTCTTGATTGGCTTTGTAATACCTGCCGCCTGTGACCTGTCTGCGCGGGTTAAGCAATATTGAAAAGGACGTGAAGTTATATCCGAAGCGCGTCCATAAACCTTTTGCGGTGAGCACGCCGTCTTTCCACGAGAAGCCGCCGCCGATCACGTCGCCGCCAAGATAATGCCTGGCTTTGCCGACCAGTTTCAGGTCAAAGATAGAAGCGCCCGATCTTTCATCCATGATGTTTGCCAGCGCTTTTGCTTCATCTGAAATCGAATCTGCGACTTGAACTTTTTCTGTGATCTGGATCACGCGCGTCAATTCTCCATTTGGCTGCACCTGCCGCCGTTGGTGAATCAACCCGACAAATTCTCCCGCGGGGGTGTAGAGATATTCGCTCACGAGCCAATCGCCGACGAAGGATGTTTGCGCGCTCATAAATTCATTGACCGCTGACCGACGACGGCTGACCGAAAGAAGCGGTCTGTGGTCGGTCGTCTGCCGTCATGCTCTCTCAAATTCCATCACACCAAACTGCGAGCCGACGCGCTGCCCGCCGCGATACCAATGCTGCACAACGGCTTTACGCGCGCCATCGAGCGTGACGACTTCGCGCCGCCAGCAGCGCAGATGGGCTTCGCGGTGATAGAACTGTCCGCTCAGGGCGCGACCGCCGCTGAGGGAGTAACTGCCGACAATTTCGGAATCTTCCGTTGTCCATGCCTGCCAGTGATTCGTGGAAAGTGAAAAGTGGCGAGTGGCTTTGTCGAATGCGCCGCCTGTGAGTCGCAGGCTGAAGGTTTGCAGGTTGACGGGTTCGCAAGTTTCGGTGTACGAAAACGTTCCGATATTTTTTCTGTTTTCATCAAGCGCGGTGAGTTCGCCGCTCCAACGCCCTGGGCGGTGAAGCAAAATTTCGCCGCGCCCTGAGGTGGGATCATCCTGCAAGTCGTAGTGCGCGCCGCTGACTACAGTTGGTTGCGGGACGGAGGTATCTTCGGGCACGCGGTCATTTTGTCCGACGACGACGTACATCATGTGTTCGCCGCGCGACATTTGCGCGAGCGAGAGTTGCAAATTGCCATCCACGATCATCAAAAAGAAACGTTGACTCAATCCCAGCGCCGACCAGTAGGCGTTCGCGTCCACCAGATTTTCGCTGAGCGTTTCGGCATAGCCGATGTTAGCGGGACCTTCATACAAGCGATGATCTTCTTTTTGTTGAATGAAGTAATGTCCGCTATGTTTGAAGGGACCGACGAATGACACGTCAATGCGCACGCGCCCTTCGGGCAGCGACTGCACGTTGCGATAGTCTGAGCCGTTGCCGAGGAATGCGCCTTTGCTATCGAACACTTCGGCATTGCCTGCCCAGCGTCCGAGTCCTTGGTTGAAGGTGATGGGAGTGTTTGTCATGGTAGAGTTGATGATTGGAGATTTCGACCGCTGACCGCCGACGGTAGACTCTCCCTCACCCTAACCCTCTCCCAATGAGAGAGGGAACAGGCGGTCGGCGGTCTGTCGTCTGCGGTCATTTCATCCCGCAATAATTTTATAAGTCTGCGTTTCCTTTGCAGTGGAATCAAAGATCGCTTTGAAATCGGCGCCCTGCGGCTGGGGGGTGAGGTAACGTCCCTGCACTGAAACCGTCACTTCGCTTTTGAATGGGAATGGCGCGAGTGCGTAGGCGCCATCGCCAACGGGTTTGATGGTGAGCGTATGGTCATTGCCTTTGCCATCAGGGACGTTGAGGAATTTGGATTCAGCACGGGCTTCGGCGTGGGTCATGTGGAAGTAAAGCGACAACGTATCGAAAAATTGCAGGAGTTTGTAATTGTTCATCAACGCCGCTTCTTCCGTCCATGCGGCTGATTCAGCTTTCGAGGAGAGTTCGCCTTTCAACCGAGCCTGACGCTCCAGTTCGGCGTTGAGCATATCGGTGACCATGCCTTTGTTTTCTGGCGCGATTTTGTCAATGAAGATGAAATCGGACAAGCCATAGCGCCCGTTGAAAAGTCCGTAGGTGTGCATGGACGAGAGCAATCCGCAAAAGGCATGATAGGCTTCGTTGAAATCGGGTGAGGCTTTGGAGGTCTTCACCAGATACGGAAGCGGAGTCTGCGTGAGGTGATAAGGCAAACCTGTGGTCGGTGATTGCTCGCGCAGCGCGTCCACCGACTCCCAGCCTTCGTCGTGGTGGGTGACAATGTAGGTGAGCAAGTCATGCGGCACGGGCGAACTAAAGTTCGCGTTACCGAAATTTTCCGCAAGTTGACCCGACATGCGGCAATGGTCAACTTGCTCGATGACGAAGTGGGGGGTGGATTCTTTTGCGGATTGGATGATCATGGCTCTCCGAATGATGAAGGATGAATGCGGAATGATGAATGGAAAGTGGAAAGTAGTAAGTGGCGTTGCATCTTCCACTTTCCACTTTCTACTCACTACGGTTGTTGAATTCTCACGAAATCCTGAATCTGAAAAATATGCGTCTTGCCTTCGCGCAGTTTGTGGGTGATGATGCGGCGGTTGTTGGGGTCAATAAAATAGTGGTTATTGTGAACGAGCGTCTTTGAGATTTTGCTGTCAATCGTAAAAACATAGTTATACGGCGTCAGTTCGGAACCATGCAGACTTAACTGCTCGCTGGTCGCCCAGCAGAATTTTCCATCGGTGGAAATGTCGGAGTGAAAGACGGTCTTGCCCACTTCGTACAGATTTTCAAAGTCTTCCATCAAGTGCCAACTCTTGCCGATCTCATTCCAGTACACGTCCATGTGAACGGCGGCGGATTCAATAAAGTCGCCTTTGGGGCTGAACGTTTTGCACAAGCCTTCCCATCGCCCCATGAAACATTGATAAGGGATGGTGGATTTTGGGTCGCCGTAGGCTTTGGTAGACATGGTGATTCTCCTGAATGGTGTTGGTTGCAAAATCTTTGACCGCAGACCGACCCCCACCCTGCCTCCCCCAAATTCCGCATTTTGATTTTGAATAATTATCAAAACTTTCCCTGCGGAATTTGGGGGAGGTGCCGAAGGCGGAGGGGGTTCAGCGGTCGTTGGTCAGCGGTCGTTAAATATCCAATTGAAATTTGAAGCGGTCGCCGCGATAGTTGGCGCGCAGGTGTTCGAGGGGGTTGCCGTTCTTGTCGGTATAGGTGACTTCGATGGACAGAATGGGGAAGCCCGCTCGCACCTTCAAGAGTTTGGCTTCTTCACTGCTGGCGGGGACGGCTTGCACTGTGCGGCTGATTTGAATCCCTTCACGGTTGGGCAAGGCTCGGAAGAACGCGCCCAGTTCAAGGTCAGAAAGCGAAGCGACGTTTCCAGATTCCGCAACAGGTTTGGTGAGGTGGGTCAGATGCCGCCCGATGGGTTCTTTGTCTGCGGACAGGAGAAAATCCACAAAATAGATTTTTGCATTGGAACGGATGCCCAGCGTTTCTGCGATGCTGGGGAGCGGCGTGACGAAATCACGCTGGCGGATCTGCCACACGGGTTCGATGTCTTGCTCGCGCATGAGTTCGGTGATGGAAATCCGCTTCGAAGGATTGTGAACGAGAGGTTTGTTCGCCACAAATGTGCCTTGTCCACGGT
>DAOTXI010000445.1:0-6108 GCA_034435475.1 Anaerolineales bacterium | reverse complement strand
CCGCCTTCGTGTTTGACTTCGACAAGGTAAAGGTAGCGGAAGATGGTGTAAACCACAAAGGGGATCGTCAACATCATCGAGTGGTTTTCAGGCAGGTTGGGCGCGGAGAAGGTATAAAGCGAATACGAAACGATGGTCGTGCCGGAGACGATCAGGATGTATTGGTCGAGGAGCGGCAGGGTATAGCCATCGAATACTTTACGATGCGAGCCTGCGCCCTGCGCCAGCAGTGCAAGTTCGGCGCGTCGTTTGCCGAAGCCGAGGAAGAGCGAGAGCAGGAACATGACGATGTAAAGCCAGGGGGAGAAGCGCTCGACGGCGATGAGGGTCACACCGGCATGAACGCGCAGGACAAACCCGGCGGCGATGATCAGCACATCGAGGATGGCGATATGTTTGAGCCATTTCGAATACGCCATGTTGAGAACAAAATACAGAACGACCACGAACTCGAAACCGGGGGCAAGCAGCCACGCCAGGGCAAAGGTCAGGATGACAATAAAGATGCCCGCAGCCCACGCCGCGCCGACCGATAATTTGCCGGAGGGGATGGGGCGGTTCTTTTTCTCGGGGTGTTGGCGGTCGGCTTCCACGTCGGCGAGGTCGTTGAAGATGTAAACGCTCGACGAGATCAGGCAGAAGAGCGCGAAACCCGCCAGTGTGCGCAGGAAGGAATCCACAACAAAGAGTTGTTTGTCGAAGACCAGCGCGGCGAAGACAAATATATTCTTTGTCCATTGCCGCGGGCGCATGGTTTTTATCAGGGCAGTTAACATGACGTTATTTTACCTGATACAATATTTTCATGCCCAAAGTCCGTTTGGATGTTTTGCTGGTGGAAAAGGGATTGGCGGACTCGCGCGCCAAAGCCCAGGCATTGATCATGGCTGGACAGGTGAGAGTCGCGGGTCAGGTCGCGCTCAAGCCTGCTGTTGCAATTCCGCCTGATTCTGCGCTGACGGTGGATACCGGCCCGCGTTTCGTCTCGCGTGGCGGTGAAAAGCTTGATGGCGCATTGGATGCGTTCAAACTCGATGTCACCGGCTTCGTCTGCGCCGATGTGGGATCGTCCACGGGCGGGTTCACAGATTGCCTGTTTCAACGCGGCGCTTCAAAAGTTTATGCGATTGATGTAGGTAAAGGTATTTTGCACTGGAAACTGCGCAACAACCCCCGGGTGGTGGTGATGGAGGAGACGAATGCGCGATTTGTGGAGTCTTTGCCGGAGAAGATTGATTTTGTAACGGTGGATGCGTCGTTTATTTCGTTGAAGGTGTTGTTGCCGGTTATCAAGAAGTTGTTTGCCCACTTTCCACTTTCCACTTTCGAGTTAAATGAAAAGTCCAACAGGGAGGCTTCGCACTAGAAGGTGGTATTGTCGCGCTTATCAAGCCGCAATTCGAGGCTGGCAAAAAGGAAGTCTCGCGCGGCGATGGAGTCATCCGTGACCCGGAGATTCACCGGCAGGTGTTGATGGATGTTCTGACCTTTGCAAGGAACGAAGGGTTCGGTCTGCGTGGGTTGGTAAGGTCGCCGCTTTTGGGTCCGAAGGGGAATGCCGAGTTTTTGGTCTGGCTGGGGCTGGAGCCAAATGATGCGTTGGTGGAGGAGCTGGTCAGTGGATGTATGGCGTGAAAGGCGGTCATCTGTCACGGCGACTGGAAGTCGCGGCAACAGGTGCGAAGCCGCCCTTCGGCGGCTGATTTTTAGTTCTGCACAGGCGTTCCGACCGCTGAGTAGTTGCAAGCGGTCTCCGGTCCATCGTCCACGGTCTTGGGAGCAACAATGAAATGCCCAAAATGTAATTCCCAACTTATCAAAAAATACTACAAAGGCATGTTCGAGGTGGAATCCTGCCCGAACTGCCGCGGCATGTGGCTGGATTTTAACGAGCTGGATAAACTCGAAGACCTGGCATTTGACGAGGATGATCGCAAAGGCTCACTCGTCCACTTTCAGGCGCGGACGGAGTTTCCCTGCCCGCATTGCGGGGCGAAGTTGGATGAGTTTCAATATCGCTTATATGACTTGAAACTCGATACCTGCGCCGAGAACGATCACGGCTTCTGGCTGGATGCCGGAGAGGATGAGCGCGTGATGGAGTTGATGGGGAGACGGGCGGGGGATACGCTGAGGAAGATCAACGCCGAGGCGGAGTGGAAACAGACGTTGACGAAGATGCATTCCTTTTTGTCAAAAAAGAAGTAGGGCACGCTTAACGTGCCCTACAATTCTGATTACTTTTCACTTCTTCGCAGGAAGAATTTTGTAATTTCCTCCGCCACGGCGGGCATGAACGCCAGCCCGACGACCAGCCCCCATTCGCGCCCGCTGAGGAAGTGGGTGTTGAAGATGGGTTGAAGGAAGGGCACTGCGCAGACCAAAAGAAGCAGCGCCATGGAAATGCCAACGGCATATTGCATGTATTTGTTGGAAAACACGCCAATCTTGAAGATCGAAGCGCGTTCCGAACGGACGGTGTAAGCGCGAAAGAGTTCCGCCATCGAAAGCGTGACGAATGCCATGGTCTCGGCGGTTTGCACGTCCACGCCGCGCCAATCGTGGTTGAGAACGAAGGAAAGCAGATTTGCGCCTTCAGGGATGATCGCGCCTGTTTCGAGGTGCCATGCCAGCCCCATGATAAAGGCGGTTAACACCGCGCCGGTCTGGGCAAAGGTCTGCACGATGATACCAATGCCCATCGAACGATTAACGATCGGTTCGGTCTTGGCGCGTGGTTTCTGATCCATGATGTCCGGGTCGCCTTTTTCCATTGCCAGGGCAAGCGCGGGCGCGCCGTCGGTGATGAGGTTTAGCCACAAGAGTTGGATCGCGGTCAAGGGGGCAGGCAGACCGGCAAGCGTTGCGAGGAAGATGATCATGATCTCGGCGACGTTGGAGGAAAGCAGGAAGAAGACAAACTTGCGGATGTTCGAGTAGATGATGCGTCCCTGTTCCACAGCCGAGACGATGCTGGCGTAGTTGTCGTCGGTCAACACCATGTCGGCTGTGCCCTTGGCAACGTCAGTGCCGGTGATGCCCATCGCCACGCCGATGTCGGCGCGTTTGATGGCGGGCGCATCGTTTACGCCGTCGCCGGTCATGGCGACGACTTCATCGTTGGCTTGCAGGGCGTCCACGATGCGCATCTTGTGTTCGGGGGAAACGCGGGCAAAGACGTCCGTATCTTCGATGATATTTTTGAGTTCGTTGTCGTCCATGTCGTCGAGCATGGCGCCGGTCATCACTTTTTTACCGGGTCTCAACAATCCGATCGATTCAGCGATGGCGCGGGCGGTATTCGGGAAGTCGCCGGTAATCATCACTGTGCGGATGCCCGCATGGCGGGCCTTTTCGAGGGCGGGCTTCACTTCGGTGCGCGGCGGATCAATCATGCCCATCAAACCAGTGAAGACGAGGTCTTTTTCCAGTTCCTCGGTTTTGACCTCTTCCATATTGTCCGGGACATTTTTCTCCAGCCGGTAGGCGAAGCCCAGCACGCGCAGGGCATCCTTGGTCATGGCGTCGTTGGCGGCGAGGATCTGTTTTCGCATCTCATCGCTCAACGGACGCGGCTGGTCGTCCATGCCTTGGTATTTGGAGCAAAGAGTCAGCACAATATCCGGCGCGCCTTTGACAGCGATGACATCCCAATCTTTGTGTTTTTCGTTCGTAAACGGCGACGGATCTTCAGGGCTGGGGTTGATTACATCATGGATCGTGATCATGCGCTTGCGTTCGGAGTCGAAGGGGACTTCATTTTCGCGCGGGTAGGCTTCCCTGATCTCGGGATGAACCGCGCCTGCCTTGGCGGCGGCAACCAGTAAGGCGCCTTCGGTTGGGTCGCCCACAATACGGTAGGTCTGCTGTGTTTCGGTCTCCCCGGTGATCTCGATTTCGGAATCATTATTCAACACGCCAAGCCATAAGGTGGAGAGAATGGCGGGATATTGTCTTGCGTCCACAATTTTGTCGTCAACCAGGAAATCACCCCTGGGCGCGTACCCGGCCCCTGAAACGCTGACAAACTGCCCGTCGGACCAGAGCCGCGTAACTGTCATCTCGTTCTGGGTGAGCGTGCCGGTCTTATCCGAACAAATGGTTGTGGCAGAGCCGAGCGTTTCCACAGATGAGAGTTTGCGGATGAGCGCGTGACGCTGGACCATTTCCCGCATTCCAAGCGCGAGCGAAATGGTAACGACAGCGGGCAGACCTTCGGGCACGGCGGCAATGGCGAGGCTGATAGCAATGATGAAAACTTCGGTAATCTCGCCCGCAAATTCCTTGAAGTACTCGATGGGTGATGAAAAGAGCGAGCCGATCTCGGTGTAATTGATGAGCGCTACGATGAAAACGACAGCCACAAGGATCAACGAACCAATGCTGAGCGACCTGCCCAGTTGATCCAGCCTGCGTTGTAAAGGGGTTTCTTCCGTTTCCACACTTTGCAGCATCGTTGCGATTAGACCAAGTTGGGTGTTCATACCGGTACTGGTCACCACGCCGCGCCCGCGTCCATAGGAGACGACGGTTCCCATAAATGCGGTATTTTTGCGATCTCCCAACGGGATGTTTTTATCAAGCACCGTCGCGGCATTTTTCTGGACAGGGAGCGATTCGCCGGTGAGCGAAGCCTCTTCCACGCGCAAATTCACCGCTTCAAGCAAACGTAAATCGGCGGGAATAAAATTACCCGCCTCCAAAAATACGATGTCGCCCGGAACAAGGTTATAAGCCGGGACGGATTTTCTTGAACCATCCCGCATCACCTGCGCTTCGGGCGCGGCAAGTTTTTTCAGGGCAGCCAGCGCCTGTTCCGCGCGCTGTTCCTGAATGATTCCCAACACTGCGTTCAATACCACAATCGCCATAATGGCGATTGCTTCCACGTAATCGCCAAGCAGGGCAGAAATGACCGATGCGACGATCAGCAAGATGACCACAAAATTATTCAACTGATCCCATAACATCGCCAGAAAACCGGGGCGCGGCGCTTCGCGTAACTGATTGTGCCCATAATGCGCCAGGCGTTTTTCGGCTTCGGCGCTGGTCAGCCCCTCCTCATGTACTTCGAGATGCTTAAGAGTTTCCTCAGTTGAGAGGGCGTGGAAATCACGCGATGTTGTTTCTTCGTAATTCATGCAAGACTCCTGATTTGGGTGTTCGGAGAAGAAGCCGTCCCAAACAAAAAGCGAGACCAGCCACACCTCCGTGGATGGTCTCGCCAAACGTCTGCGACGTCCGCGGCGCCGATGGCTCATAAAGAGAACCAATGGATTGACGACAACGCGTCCTGCTGGGGTGGCAGGCAGGCTACTCCCCAAACGCCTCGAAGTTTATCCCACATTGGAAAGGATTGTCAAGAAACGCCGCAAACAGATATGTTGGGCGGGTTAGATGCCACGCAATTTGTGACCGCATTGGGTACAATTCGAGTCATGAACAAACTCAATTCATTTCCCGCATATTTATTGATCGTTCTGATCCTGATCCTCATCCTCGCCATGTTTGGTCCCGAAGAACAATCTTTGGGATCGAATGTCCGCCTCGTTTATTTACATGGAGCCTGGGTGCTCACAGCCGAAATTGCCTTTCTTGCCGCGGCTCTTGCCGGACTTTTGGGCTTGGTCCTGCAACGGGACCTTTTCCACGCCTGGAGCGCCGCCCTTGGCAGGACCGGCATCGTCTTCTGGGTCACCTACCTGCCGCTTTCCCTGCTGGCCATGCAAGCCAACTGGAACGGACTTTTCCTTTCCGAACCGCGCTTCCGCCTTGCCATAATCTTCGCCGTCACTGGCGTCCTTTTACAGGTTGGGTTATGGCTTTTCAATATCCCCTGGCTGACCTCACTGGCAAACATTGCCTACATCATCGCCCTGCGGGTGATCTTTGCCTCGGCAGAGAATGTCATGCATCCGCCGCCTTCCCCCATTTTCAATTCCGGTAATAATGTCATTATTGGCTTCTTTATTGCCTTGAACCTGCTTGCCTGGCTGGCGGCGTATTTCTTAACCCGCATTTTGCTCCACCGCCATGTCCAGAGTTAGGTTATTCACCTACACCGCCATCCGCGTGGTCTTGAACACCGCGCATCGGATGGTCTATCCC
>DAOTXI010000444.1:0-2542 GCA_034435475.1 Anaerolineales bacterium | reverse complement strand
CTGGCGTTCCGGCCCCATGCCCCAGGCAAAGCCGGAGTAGACCTTCGGGTTGTAGCCGCCTGCGATCAGCACATTGGGATGCACCATGCCGCAGCCGAGAATTTCAAGCCAGCCTGAATTCTTGCAAACCTGGCAGCCCTTGCCGCCGCAGACAAAACACTCCACGTCCACTTCGGCGCTGGGTTCCGTGAACGGAAAGTACGAAGCGCGGAAGCGCAAACGCGCGCCTTCACCGAACATGCGGCGCACAAAATCAGCAATCGTGCCTTTCAAGTCCGCGAAGGTGATGTTCCTGCCAACGGCAAGTCCTTCCACTTGGTTGAACTGCACTTCAGAACGCGCCGTGATCTGCTCATAGCGGAAGCACATGCCCGGCAGCGCAATGCGAATCGGCGGCGGGTTGTTCGGGTCGGTCGCCGCGAAATATCGCATGGCGTGGATCTGTCCCGGCGAGGTATGCGTGCGCATCAGAATCGGATTATCGCCGCGGTTCTCCGCTTCAATAAAGAACGTGTCCTGCATGTCACGCGCGGGGTGATGCGGCGGGAAGTTTAAATGCTGGAAGTTAAACTCGTCCGTTTCCACTTCGCGCGAGGTGAACACCTGAAAACCCATCTCCGCCAAAATCGCCAGCACACGCCTCAACTGCTGCGTGGACGGATGCAAACGCCCGATGTGTTTGTTGCGCCCGGGCAGGGTCACATCCAATTTTTCTTCGGCGAGGGATTTCTCCAACGCGGCTTGTTTCACCGCTGCGGCTTTTTCTTCCAACGCAGCCTCAAGCGCCACCTTCACGCGGTTCGCGGCTTGACCGATGACTGGCCGCTCTTCCTTAGAGAGTTTGCCCAAGCCGGAAAAGACTCCCATCAATTCCGAGCTGCGCCCCAGATGCGTCACGCGCCACGCCTCCACTGCGGCAGGGTCATTGACTTCTGCTAATGCAGCGAGCGCGGCTTTTTCGATCTCGTTTAGTTTGTCTTGCATAGTTCCTCCGTTGTTCGGTATTGGATATTCGAAAATCGATTCCCGAATAACGAATATCGGGTTTTACAAACAAAAAACTCCCGTCCACTATGGGACGGGAGGAAGTTCACCCGTGGTACCACCCAAATTAGCAACTCGCCCTTTGAGGCTTGCGGCTCACTTAGCGTCTGACGTTCGATATTGAGTATTCGCTCTTCCGAATACCGAATGTCGAGTATCAACTTCCCTTCTAACGCCGGGATTGCGTCTCACACTACTGACGTTCGACGTTTGACCTTCGACGTGTTCACATGAGAGGCTCGAGAGGGAACTTCAACTGGGTTCGGACGAGTGCAATTTCACCAACTGCTTTGCACATCTCTGGCGGCTTCTGCCAGCCTACTTTCCTCTGTCACAACCTTGATGCGGTTATTATCTGCGGAATCAGACTTCTGTCAAGGTACGATGCGCAATGACGCGCATCCCGCCCTGATGTTTGGCGGCGTACAGGGCAAAATCCGCCTCGCGCAATAATTCATCGAAATTGGTCATCGGGTCCTTGAACACACTTACACCGATGCTCGCCCGGATTGGGATGATGTGGTCGTTGAACTCAAACCGGGCATGGCTCATGGCATTGAGGATCCTGCGGAGGCATTCCTCAGCCTGGGCCGCGTTGGTTTCAGGGAAGAGGAATACAAATTCATCGCCGCCGTAGCGGGAAAAGATGTCCATCTGGCGCAGGTTTTCGAGACAGAGTTGGGCAACATGTTTGAGCGCGGCATCCCCGGCTAAATGGCTGTGACCGTCGTTGATGTCCTTGAAATCATCCATGTCCATGATGGCGATCGAAAAGGGGTTGCCGTAGCGTTTGGAGCGGTCGAACTCGAATCTGGCATGCTCCATGAAATAGCGGCGGTTGAAAGTTTGGGTCAGGTCGTCGGTATGGGAAAGCAGCCGGAGTTGCCCCTCCGTAATATCCAGCCTGTGAACCAGTTTGAAATTGTTATAAAGGGAGAGCGGGGCGAGGAAAAGGGGAATGATGCCCGAGATCAGCGCGCCAACCGGCGAGACCTCACCTTCGATCAAATAAAGCGTGGCGCTGGTGAAAAGCATGGACGCAAGCGTGGCAAGCAGGGTTGCAGCGGCCGTCATGCGTACCACCCCGAACCGGCGGAGCAGGGCGGGAAGGCGATTTTTTGCAGGGGGGAGTACGGATGAGGGTTTCATTGAATGTTTGGTATATTTGTCGGCGGAACCTTGTCGAAAGGGTTATCATTCTATAGCCGGGCAGGGCAAAACCATACCGCCCAAATGTCCCAAAATAATATGACCATTTCACCCCTATTTGAGTTTGCGTTGCTAAGTTTTATTTCGATGTTCACGATGGTGAACCCGATTGGCGTGGTGCCGGTCTTCACCGCCATGACTGCCAAACTTTCCCCGCGCGAGTCGCACCGGGTGGCGGGAAAAGCCACTTTTACCGGAGCGGTTATTTTGCTTGCCTTTGCTCTCACGGGGCAGTGGATATTCCGTTTCTTCTCCATTTCAGTGGATAGCCTGCGGGTGGTGGGCGGCG
>DAOTXI010000443.1:0-2543 GCA_034435475.1 Anaerolineales bacterium | reverse complement strand
GTAGGCAAGTGCTGATGGTGTTGGTGATGCTCGGTGGGGAAGTGTCCCAGCAGATTCTGACCTTGGCGGAACCTGTCGCCCAGGAGCGACTCAGCGGAACTGCCACGCGTCTTAACGGACTTTTGGCTGGTCTGACCTCCCAAGCCATGTCCGCGCTGACGGCTCGCCCCGACCCGCTCGATCAGGACATCCTCCTGCTCATTACAAACGACATGCGCCGCCTGGCCGAAAAAGCCTCCGGCGAAATCTACACCGACGGCTTGACCAACATCTTGGGCGAACCCGAATTCTCCGAGGTGGATGGTCCGCGGCGAGCGCTGAAGATATTTGAAGAACCCGCTACTTTGCAAGACCTGCTGGCAAAAACCACCAGCAACAGCAATGTTGGTGCGCTGCAAGTGCTGATCGGCGGCGAAGGCGAATATGACGACCTGCGTCAGTGCAGTTTGGTCATCGCCCGCTATGGAGTCCCCGGCATGGCAACGGGTGCGTTGGGTGTTCTGGGTCCCATGCGCATGGCATACTCGCGGACAATTCCCACCGTGAGATTCGTGGCTGGGTTGTTGAGTGATTTGGTGAACGATAATATTTCTGGTGAGTAAATAACGATATTCGATAATCGATACTAGAACTTCGAATAACGAATACCTAAAATCGAAACTACGAGAGTGAGACACATTGCAGAAGAAGTGAACAAGAACGAAGAAATCGAAGAGACTCAAGCCGCAGCGGAATCACAGGCTGAGACGACCGAACAGGCTCCCGGCGACGCGGAGCGTGAGGCGTTGATTCAGCAGTTGAAAGAGGCTGAATCCAAGATGGTCGAATATAAAGATGGGTGGGCGCGGTCTCAGGCGGAGTTCCAGAATTTCCGCAAGCGCATGGAGCGTGATAATGAGACGTTCAAGGCTTCGACCAAGGGTGATATTTTCAAAAAGGTGCTGCCCGTGCTCGATGACCTGGAACGCGCTTTGCAAAACCGCCCCGCCGACGATGCCTGGGCAAACGGCATTGAGTTGGTGGCGCGCAAGTTCCAGAATATTTTGGATATGGAAGGCGTGAAGAAGATCGAAGCGAAGGGCGCGGCGTTCGACCCGAACTTCCATGAAGCCATCTCGCATGAACCGTCTGATGAAGTGGAAAGCGGGCATGTGATCGATGTGGTCCAGAACGGCTATGTGATCGGTGAACGTGTGATCCGCCCGGCGTTGGTGAGAGTAGCACAGTAATGCGTGATGCGTAATCCGTAACTTGTTGCATTACGAATTACGGATTACGAATTTTCAAAGGAGCAATCATGGCAAAGATTATAGGAATTGACTTAGGCACGACCAACTCTGTCGCGGCAGTGATGCAGGGCGGCGAACCGATCGTGATTCCATCGGCGGAAGGGGAGCGTTTGGTTCCTTCTGTGGTGGCGATGAATAAAAATAACGAACGTTTGGTGGGACGTGTGGCGCGTAATCAGGCGATCACCAACCCGACCAATACGATTTTTTCAGTGAAGCGTTTTATGGGACGCAAGGCGGATGATGCCGAAGTGGAACGCACCAAGAAGCGCGTGCCGTATGCGGTGAAAGAAGCGGCGAATGGCGATGTGCGCGTGGAATTGGGCGGCAAGGATTATTCCGCGCCGGAAGTTTCAGCGATGATTTTGGCGAAAATTAAAGCCGATGCTGAAGCGTATTTAGGCGAGACAATCACGCAGGCGGTGATTACCGTGCCTGCTTACTTCAACGATGCTCAACGCAACGCTACCAAGGATGCGGGCAAGATCGCAGGCTTGGAAGTGCTGCGTATCATCAACGAAACGACGGCTTCTTCGCTGGCGTATGGTTTGGACAAGAAGAAGAACGAAGTCATCTGCGTGTATGACCTCGGCGGTGGTACATTCGATGTTTCCATTTTGGATGTGGGCGACGGCGTGTTCCAAGTGCGCGCTACGAGCGGCGATACCTTCCTTGGCGGCGATGACTTCGACTTGCGCGTGATGGATTACCTCATTGCCGAGTTCAAAAAGGACAATGGCATTGACCTGCACAACGACCGTCAGGCGCTTCAGCGTTTGAAGGAAGCCTCGGAGAAGGCGAAGATCGAACTCTCGACCGTGATGCAGACCGAAATCAACCTGCCTTACTTGACTGCGGATGCGAGCGGTCCCAAACATTTGGTGATGACGTTGACCCGCGCAAAGTTCGAGCAGTTGGTAGCGGACTTGGTTGACCGCACGATTGCGCCGGTCAAGCAGGCTCTTGCCGATGCTGGTTTGAACGCGGGCGACATTCACGAAGTGGTGCTTGTCGGCGGTATGACCCGTATGCCTGCCATTCAAGACCGCGTGCGCGCGTTTTTTGGCAAGGACCCGCATAAGGGCGTGAACCCCGATGAAGTCGTGGCGATTGGCGCGGCGATTCAGGCGGGTGTGCTTGGCGGCGATGTGAAAGACATTCTCCTGTTGGATGTCACTCCACTCACGCTGGCAATCGAAACGCTTGGCGGCGTGGCTACGCCTCAAATCGAACGCAACACCACCATCCCGACCC
>DAOTXI010000442.1:0-1949 GCA_034435475.1 Anaerolineales bacterium | reverse complement strand
ACTGGGCGATCTGCAGGGCTTCTCCGCACTGGTCGAGGCGCGACAGCGCCAACCCGTACGTGAAGTAGTATTCCGCGACGCGCGGCGAACCGGGCGCGAGGTTGATGAATTCCATTTCGTATCCGTCCTCCGAAAGCCCGCCTTTGACCACGTAGGAAAGTTCTTTGGCGGCTTCTGGCCAGTAGGCGTTGCGGTAGTACATCACGCCGAGGTTGCCGCGCAGATTGGTATCAGCCGGGTCGTTGGCAACGGCTGACTCGGCGAACTGCATGGCTTTGCCGTATTCACCGATGGTGGCGTAGGTGCGCGAGAGCAGGAGGTCGGGGTTGGGGTCCTGTGGGTTGAGGGCATCGGCGCGGGTGAAGGCATCCACTGCCCGATCGTAGATGCCGAGGATGCGGTAGTTGCGCCCGAGCGCAAGGTACAGGTCGGCGACGTTGGGGTTGATCGCAATAGCCGCTTCGTATTCGCGGATGGCGTCTTCGTAGTTTCCGGTCGCTTCGAGGACGTAGCCGCGCGCGCGATGGGTTTCGAGAATATCCGGCGCGAGCGCCTGCGCCACGCGCGATTCTTCGATGGCTTTTTCGACGCTGTCGAAGGAGCCGAGTCCGCTGTAATAGGAATCGATCAGGATTTCCACATAGTAGGCGTGGGCGAGGGCATTGTTCGGGTCGAGCTCCAGTGCGCGCTTGATGTCGGTCTCGGCTTCCAAATACTCGCCCTGAAAACTCAATGCCCAGGCGCGGACGGCGAACGCCATCGAATTATCCGGGTTGAGCAAGAGGGCATCTTCTGCGGAGGTTTGCGCTTCTTTATACTGCCCGGCAAAGACCAGGATGCGCGCCAGCATGATGCGCGTGGCGGGGTTATCCGGTTCGGAGACGATCGCCCGTTTGTAGGCGTCGATAGCGGGAATGAGTTTTCCCTGTTTGAAGAGACTTTCCCCTTCGGCGATCAGGGTTTCGGCGGAGATGGTGGGTGTAGGAGATGGCACTCCCAGCGGTTCGATCTCTGCAACGACAAAGCGGTTTACATAAGATGCCGCCAGCACGAGCAGACTCAATAATATGATGCGGAACCAGTTTGGGCGGCTCCGCCTTTTGTTCATACTCCATTTACTTCCTCGTAAATACATAAATTCATATTACCATCCGCGGGAGTTCACATCAAGCAGGCGTGGAAAAGTTCTAATTTGCTTCTTATACGCAAAGGATGGACTCCAAAGTCGGGAGACTTTGGAGTCCTTAACATCCTATGCTAAAATCGTTTTATGCAATTCGAGGTTTTTACCCTCCTGCCCGAAGTTTTCCCCCCGTATTTAGACACCAGCATACTCAAGCGCGCGCGCGAACGTGGGTTGATCAGCGTCAATGTTCATAACATCCGCGATTACACACACGACAAGCATCACACCACCGACGACCAACCCTACGGCGGCGGCGGCGGGATGGTGATGAAGCCGGAGCCGGTCTTCGAGGCGGTCGAGTCGGTTTTGGGAATCGCTTCGCCTCTTTCCACGCCTGAGCCTGAGTCAAACATCCCGATCATTTTGCTTACCCCGCAGGGACGGGTCTTCAACCAGAGCATCGCCAAAGAATTATCGCAGTATCCGCGCATTGCGCTGATCTGTGGACGTTACGAAGGCATAGACGAACGCATCCGTGAAGGTCTTGTTACGGACGAAATTTCCATCGGCGATTATGTGCTGACCGTCTGCGATCTACCTGCGCTGATCCTGATTGACGCCCTTGCCCGCCTCCTGCCGGATGTGCTGGGCGACCCCACCGGCGCGGAGGATGACTCTCATGCCATGGGTTTGCTGGAATATCCGCATTACACCCGTCCGCCCGAGTTTCGCGGCTGGCGCGCACCCGATATCCTACTCTCCGGCGACCACGGCAAGATCGACAAATGGCGCAGGGAACAGGCGCTGGAACGTACATTTAGAA
>DAOTXI010000441.1:0-1716 GCA_034435475.1 Anaerolineales bacterium | reverse complement strand
GCGTTACCTCTTGATGATGAGTATAGTACTTTTCAAAGTGCGAGTCAATGTGATTTTCGACACCGTAATGGATTCGTACGGTGATTGTAGGGTGGGCATTTTATAAAAGTTTCATCTTGACTTGACCTGACTACGCGCATCATCCCCGGACTTTGAGTTGACTCTACTTAATCAACCCACTACCCCACCCAAGCGGATTCAGCGCTCCCCTCTGATCAAACGTCGGTCATCGAAATTTCTTTTCCGTTCACGTAAATTGCGTTGCCCTTCCATTCGGCATCATCTTCCTCAAACCCGAAGAACGTCCAAAAGCGGACAGTGGGTTGATTCGCTTCGAGCAGCACCGAGATCGCAGGTTCTTTCTGGGCGTAGCAACGCGACCGCCAGCCATACGTGGAGTCGGAGTCGGCGCGGATAATGTAGAACTTGCCTTCATCGTTTATTAAACCAGTTTGGATTTTGTAAGTGTTCGCTTCGTAATGCAAGAGAAGCGAATTTTCCTTTTGTGCGAATGGGACATCATTCAAGAGCCAGTGCAATTTGTAAAGATGAGTTTCGCGCGCTTCAATATCATCAATGACCAGCCAGCGATTCCCTTCCAATGTCATAACCGTGCGTTTATGATGGATGGGTTTATAACCATCGTGTTCACCCTGCCAAAGATTTTCACTGTGTTTGAAAACTTTGCCCCTTGCCCAATTCGTCCATGTGAAGCGGCTGACCAGGGTCATTTGGTCTTTATTATCTGCGGTGACAGTATTGTGCGCGGAGGTGCGGGCGAGTCCATTGCGCCAGATGCCCTCACCTGAATAAAGATAAGTTCCAGCGTCAATGGCGATGTTGTCTTTGCCCATCCATAAATCCATGTGGAGTTGGTCGGCGTGGGTGGGGCGGGAGGTGTAGTCTGTGCAGCGAAGGATGGCGCGGGAGTCCGTGTTGCGGAGGATGTAGACTCCGCCTTGAGGGAATGATTCTAACTTTCTGGTCTCGGTACGCCCCGCAAAACCGCGCGGGGCTACTCGACCAGCGGAGTCGCCGCATAACCAAAAGACATCTTCATCCCAATCGCCAGGTTCAAACATCGGTTCGCCGGTGGTGATAACCGAGCCTAATTGCAAAAGCGGACGGTAGTCGGTAAAGTCGCAGTTGTTGAGAGGCAAGACCAATGCGCCGTCGTTGGAGCCGTAGACGGGCATGTGTCCGGTAGAGGGGTCGATGAGGTGGGAGAGGTAGTTAATAGATTGAGAGATTGAGGCTTTGAGTTGAGTGGAAAGTGGAAAGTAGTTTATTTCGCCGAGTTGGATGGCATAGAAATAAAGATGCAAAATAAAGCGATGATAGTTGAGGGAGTACATGGCGTAGCTGCCGTCGGGGAAGATTTGTTTTGCGGCTTCTTCTTCGAGTAGGCGTTTGCCGAGGGTGAAATATGTTTGCGTTTCTTTGAGTTCAGGAAATAGTAGACCGACCATCCAGAGACCGAAGGCTTCGCTGATGGTGTGGTTGCTGCGGGTGGAGATGGCGTAGCCGATGTTCTTGTAGATGCGTTCGGCTTGGGCGGCGACGTATTGAGTAAATTGGGAAATTTGTAAATTGGTGGTGGATGGCGAACGGATGAAAGCGTAGAAGCCGAATGTCCATACCATGAGACGGAGGGCGATCTCTTGTCCGTCTTTCCAGTTGGCGCCGGTGTTTGGGGGATTGTGGTCTGCCCAGTCT
>DAOTXI010000440.1:0-3575 GCA_034435475.1 Anaerolineales bacterium | reverse complement strand
GGGATAGTCCTTGACCCATTTTGCCCAGAACTCCACCATCTGTTCGCCGGTCAATTCCTTTCCCTCTTTGCGGAGATTGTACTTCTTGGTCTTCTCGTCATAGAGTTCTGAAGCGGCAGGGTCGAGAGCAATCGCAACCTGTTCGCCGCGACCCGCTTTGAACCCCGCTTTTTCGATGGCGGCGAGGATCAATTCAATCGCTTCGTTGTTTGCTTTGAGCGCGGGCGCATAACCGCCTTCGTCGCCTACAAGCGCGCTGTAGCCTTTCTCTTGCAGAACGGATTTCAGCGCGTGATAAATTTCTGCGCCCCAACGTACCCCTTCCGTAAAGGACGGCGCGCCGAACGGCATGACCATGAATTCCTGCATATCTGTGCTTTGCCAGCCGGTATGCGCCCCGCCGTTCATGATGTTCATCATCGGCACCGGCAGGACGTGGGCGTAGACTCCGCCGAGGTAACGATAGAGCGGCATTCCGAATGAGTTCGCCGCAGCCTTGGCAACTGCAAGGCTGACCCCAAGGATGGCATTCGCCCCCAATTTCGATTTGTTATGCGTGCCGTCCATTGCGAGCATCTCCGCGTCAATGCCTTTCTGGTCGGAGGCATCCCAGCCGAAGAGCGCGTCTCCGATTACACCGTTGACGTTTGCAACGGCATTCGCCACTCCCTTGCCGAGATAACGCTTTTTGTCGCCGTCGCGCATTTCCAGCGCTTCATGCTCGCCCGTGGATGCCCCCGAGGGAACGGCGGCGCGCCCCCACGACCCATCCATCAAAAGGACTTCCACTTCCACGGTCGGGTTTCCGCGTGAATCAAGGATTTCCAGCGCGGAAATGCTTTCAATTGTTGTATCCATTTTTTGCTCCTGAAGAAATTTTTATCCGGTGACTCCCCGCATCTTTTTACCTGCTCATGATCGGGTTTCACCTAACTTAATGACTCACCTTGCGCGGTAGCGCGAGATTTATCTCGCGTTTTAGGGCGACATAAATGTCGCGCTACGAGGAAACTGCGTAAGGTCAGTTAATGACTCGCCTTATGTAGTAGGGGCAACCCGTCCAAATCCTTTGTCCAATCCATTTTAGTGAAAGGGTTGCCCTTGCTGTAATATGAAATAATGTGTAAAACCTTGACGGGTCGCCCCTACAGAACTTTGCGTATGGGAGTTAATGACTTGATTTCGGTTCAAGTATAATCCCAATCAACCTGAAAGGACAAAATGAAGATACAAAATAAATTTGCCGTCCTGCTTCTTTGCTCGAGTCTTTTCTTTTCCGCCTGCAATGCTCCATCGGAAGAAACCATCAGCGAAGAGGATGTCATCCTGACCTATTCCGTCGGGACAATGGTCGCCGATTTCTTCGCCACCCAGACCGCCCTAGTGACGCCGACCTCTGCAAGCACGAACACCCCGTTGCCGACAAATACCTTCCCGCCGCCCACACTGGCGAATACCCCGCTTCCGCTTGCTACCTGGACCCCGGTCCCTGTTTTCTACACAGTCGCGCCGCTCACTCCAACAGTCACAGGCACACCACCCACTGCCACTGCCGACACCGGCGCATTGGCGTTTGGATGCAACAATTCTGCCTTTGTCCGTGATGTGAACTACCCAAACGGGACGACCGTCTCGCCGGGTGAAGATTTTACGAAAACCTGGAAAGTTCAAAACACAGGCTCCTGCGACTGGCAATACAACTACACAATGGCAATTGTTGTAGATAACGATTTCGATTCATCCTGGGGGCGTCTCGGCAGAAATGTCCAACCGGGTGACTGGGCGGAGGTATCCGTCAGCCTCAGCGCGCCAAACAACGATGGAACATACACCGGATCGTGGCGTATGGCGGATTCAGGCGGGAATCCATTTGGTGTGACATTGTCTGTGACCATCGTTGTGCCTTAGAGATGTATCAGTCTCAATAACTCACCTTACACATCCCCAACCTCAGGCGGTCGCAGACCCGCAGGAGCATAAACTGTGTAAGGTAAGTTAATAACAAAACCGCTTCAAAGGCAATGCGTCCGTCAATCTGGATTCGTGATTACCTTTGGGGCGGTTTGCGTGTTGCGAATTTCACTTACTTTCTCTCACTGCCCTTCGATTTCTCTTTTGCAGCCTTCACCAGCCCAACAAAAAGCGGATGCGGTTTCATTGGGCGCGATAGAAATTCAGGATGGAATTGGCTCGCCACCATGTAAGGATGATCCTTCAATTCGACGATTTCCACCAGCCGCCCATCGGGTGACAGACCGGAGAAGACCATCCCATTCTTCTCGAACTCTCCGCGGTAGGCATTGTTGAACTCGAAACGGTGACGGTGGCGTTCCTCTACTTCAGACTCGGCATAGGCGGCGGCAGCCTTTGTCCCCGGCTGGAGCAGGCACGGGTAGAGTCCGAGCCGCATCGTCCCGCCCATATCGGTGATCGAGCGCTGGTCCAGCATCAGGTCAATGATTGGGTATTCCGTCGCCCGGTCGAATTCTGACGAGTTGGCATCTTCATGATCGAGGGCGTTCCGCGCGAACTCGATGCACATGGTCTGCATCCCCAGGCACAGCCCAAGATAGGGGACTTTATTTTCGCGCGCATATCGCGCCGCAAGGATCTTCCCCTCCACGCCGCGCGACCCGAAACCGCCGGGCACCAGCACCGCATCCGCAGTCCTGACGACTTCCCAGCCTTTATCCTTTTCAAGATCAGCCGAATGGACCCAGTGAATTTCAAGTTCCACATCGTTGGCGAGCGCGGCATGTTTCAACGCCTCCCGCACCGACATATAGGCATCTTGTAGCTCGACATATTTTCCGACCAGCGCAACAACCACGGTGGGCTTTTCCCTTTTGACCTTCTCCACCAGTTGCTTCCACGGGCGCATGTCCGGTTTTTTCGTGGCTTTCAATTCCAGTTTTTTCGAGATCAGTTCGCCGACGCCAAGTTCATCGAGCAGCAATGGGACTTCATAAAGCACGCTGGCTGTCTTCATCGGAATGACAGCATCCTTTTCCACATCGCAGAACAGGGCGATCTTGTCGCACAGACTGCGGTCAATATCCTGGTCGGCACGGGCGATGATGATGTTCGGGGAAATACCGATGGAACGCAAAGCCGCCACCGAATGTTGTGTGGGTTTGGTCTTGATCTCGCCCGTCGCGCCGATCGTCGGCAGCCAGGTCACGTGGATGAAGAGACAGTTCTCGCGCCCAACTTCATTTCTGAGTTGCCTCAACGCTTCGAGAAAAGGCTGCGATTCGATATCGCCCACCGTCCCGCCGACTTCGAGGATGACGACCTCCGCGCCGGTTTCTTTTTCCACCAACCCGATGCGCCTTTTGATCTCGTTTGTGATATGCGGAATGACCTGAATGGTTCCACCGAGATAATCGCCGCGTCTTTCCTTCGAGATGATCTCGGCGTACACCTGCCCGGTCGTGAAATTGCTGACCCGGCTCAGGCGGATGTCAATGAATCGTTCGTAGTGACCCAGGTCGAGGTCCGTCTCTGCGCCGTCGTCCAGCACGTACACTTCCCCGTGTTGATACGGCGACATCGTGCCGGGGTCCACGTTGATG
>DAOTXI010000439.1:0-3671 GCA_034435475.1 Anaerolineales bacterium | reverse complement strand
GTGATATACCACTCGGAATATGCCGCCTGCCAGATGAGGAAATTGCTGACCCGTAATTCGCCCGAGGTGCGGATGATAAGGTCCGGGTCGGGGACGCCTGCTGTGAACAGATATTGATTTACAAGGTCGTCGGTCACTTCATCCGCGGGGATGCCGTCTTTGATGATCTTTTGGATGGCGTTGACGATCTCATCGCGCCCGCCGTAGTTGAAGGCGACGTTAAGAATCAATCGGTCATTATTCTTCGTCAATTCAATGGCATTCAGAACTTTTTTCTGTATCGCGGGGTCGAGCCTTTCGAGCCGCCCAATGTGACGAAGTTGTACGCCTTCCTTATGCAGTTCTCCCAACTCGCGGTCAATAACGTTCTGGAGGATGAGCATCAATCCTTGCACTTCCTCGGCGGGGCGTCCCCAGTTTTCGGTGGAAAAGGCATAGATGGTCAGGTATTTAACGCCAAATTCCACAGTAGCACGGATGACGCGGCGCAGGTTTTCCGTCCCGGCTTTATGACCGGCAAGGCGCGGCAGTCCGCGTTGGACCGCCCAACGCCCGTTGCCGTCCATGATCATGGCGACGTGTTGGGGAATCTTTTCAGGCGGGATGTTCAAAGGGGTGTCTGCCATAGGGTTGACCTTTTCGACGCGCAGGCATCGAAAGCGGCGCGCTAGACTTCCATGATCTCTTTTTCTTTTTTCTGTCCCAGTCCGGCGATCTCTTCGATAAATTTATCGGTAAGTTTTTGCAGGTCTTCCTCGCCGCGCTTGAGGTCGTCTTCGGTGATGAGTTTTTCCTTCTCGTACTCGCGGATGTCGTTATGCAGGTCGCGCCTCACATTGCGGACAGCGATGCGCGACTCTTCGAGGCGGTGATGCATGTGCTTGACAAGGTCGCGGCGGCGTTCTTCGGTTAACGGAGGCAGGTTCAGGTGGATGACCTTGCCGTCGGAGTTTGGATTCAGGCCGAGGTCCGAGACGCGAATCGCCTTCTCGATTTCCTTGAGCGAACCGGCATCGAAGGGTTTGATCGTCAGGGTGCGCGGTTCGGGGACACTGATCGAAGCCAGGTTTTGCAGGGGGGTGGGCGTGCCGTAATACTCGACCGGAAGTTTTTCCACCAATGCCGGGCTGGCGCGCCCGGTTCGTATTCCATTCAAATCGTCTAAAAGGGATTGGATCGCGCCGTGCATTCTGGTTTCGGCGTCTTTTAAAAGGCTCTTGATTTCGTCAGTACTCACGACCGTCCTCCAAAAATGTTATGCGATACAAGGATACCTTAAAACAGGGATTTATGCTATGGGATTGAGAGTCTGTGAAAAATATGGAGAGACTCTCATGATTAAAAGAATACCTCTTTCTGCTTTCTTGCGAAAGAAGAAAGAGGAAAGAGGTTTGGCGGTGCCAATTGATTGTCAGGCGGTTACGAGCGTTCCGACCTTTTCGCCGTACAACGCACTGGTAATGGATTTTGAATCCCACAGGTTGACGACGAGAATCGGAATTTTATTTTCCATGCACAGGGTAATGGCGGTACTGTCCATCACTTCGAGGCGGCGGTTCAGGACTTCGATATAACTCAGGGAGTCGAATTTCTTCGCACCGGGATTCTTCTTCGGGTCCGAGTCGTACACGCCGTCCACTTTCGTGGCTTTGATGACGACCTGGGCGTCGATCTCAGTGGCGCGCAGGGCGGCGGCGGTATCGGTCGAAAAGAACGGGTTGCCTGTACCGGCACCGAAGATAACCACACGCCCCTTCTCCAAATGCCGCACCGCGCGGCGGCGGATGTACGGCTCGGCAATGGCGCGCATATCAATGGCAGACATGACGCGGGTGAAGACTCCCTGCCGCTCAAGCGCGTCCATCAACGCCATCGCGTTCATGACGGTTGCCAGCATGCCCATGTAATCCGCAGTGGAACGGTCCATGCCGCGCTCAAGCCCCTGTTTGCCGCGCCACAAATTGCCCGCGCCGATGACCACAGCCACATCCACACCCAGATCGTGGACTTCCTTGATGCGGTTCGCAATCGCCTCCGCTTCCTGGACGTCGATCCCGTAGCCGGATGCGCCGCCGAGAGCTTCGCCGCTGAGTTTCAGCAGGATTCGTTTGTATTTCAGTTCAGCCATGAATGCCTCCGTTTTCTAAATGATAATCTGTGTTTTGCGCAACAGACGTTCTCTTAAGTCCGCTATCATCCGCGCCGGAGAGCGCGTCCTACGCGTGAACGATCTATAAAAAAAGCCAACCCGAAGGCTGGCTTTTTAAAACTAATTCCTGATGCTTTCGCCCAATTCCCATCGCTGGAAACGTCGCACGATGATGTTCTCACCAATGGCAGCGACATTCTGCAGAATCAATTTCTCGATGGTGATGGACTCATCGCGGATGTACGCCTGGCGCAGAAGGCAGACTTCATCCTTGAATTTTTCGATGCGTCCTTCGACGATCTTCGGCAGGATGTTCTCGGGCTTGCCTTCCTCTTTGGCGCGGGCGCGGGCGATCTCGCCTTCATGCTCGAGTTCGGCGGCGGGGATTTCCTCGGCGGTGATGTATTTCGGGGCGCTTGCAGCGATCTGCAACGCGATCTCGTGAGCGAGGTTGCGGAACTGCTCATTGCGGGCAACGAAGTCGGTCTCGCAGTTGATCTCGACCATCACGCCTACGCGTCCGCCGCCGTGAGAGTAAAGTTCCACGGTCCCGTTGGAGGCGTCGCGGTCGGCGCGTTTGGCGGCGGTTGCCATGCCTTTTTCGCGCAGCCAGTCCACGGCTTTGTCAAAGTCGCCGTTTGCTTCCTGCAACGCTTTGCGACAATCCAGCATGGGGGCATTGGTCGCCGCGCGCAATTGCTTGATCATTTCAGTCGTAATTTCCATCTTAACTATCCTTGTTTCCTTGCGTTACTTGGTTTCTTCCGGCGCGGGTCCGGCAGAATCTTCGGGCTTCGCCATCTTGGCAAGCGTGGATTTGCCTAACAATGCATCATCACCCACTTCTTCATCCGTCTCGACGACCTTGCGCGCCGGGCGGGATTTGGAAGGCTTGGAATCGGCTTTCGCTTCAACCGGCTCCTCAGGCTGATCTTCCTTGCGCATGGCTTTGCCTTCGAGGACGGCGTCTGCCATCTTCGAGACGAGCAATTTAATGGCGCGGATGGCATCGTCGTTGGAGGGGATGACGTAATCAATGCTTTGCGGATTGCAGTTGGTATCCACCAATGCCACAATCGGAATGCCAAGCAGGTTAGCTTCCTTTACCGCCGCATCTTCGCGTCCAACGTCAATGATGAACAGCATGTTGGGGACGCGTTTCATAAAACGGACGCCGCTTAAGCGGGTCTGAAGGCGGGTGATCTCGCGTTCGATCAACAGACCTTCCTTTTTGGTCAGGCGGTTGATATCGCCGCTGTCACGCAATTTCTCGAGGCGTTCCAGTTCCTGAATGCGCTGGTACATGGTGCTCCAGTTGGTGAGCATACCGCCCATCCAGCGTTCGGTGACATAAGGCATCCCGGCGCGGGTTGCTTCTTCCATCACGGTTTCCTGCGCCTGGCGCTTGGTGCCGACAAAAAGCACCGTGCCGCCGCTGGCGACCAAGTCGCGGATCACGCCATAGGCATTGTTCGCCAGTTTGACCGTCTGTTGAAGGTCAAGGATATGAATGCCGTTGCGC
>DAOTXI010000438.1:0-2527 GCA_034435475.1 Anaerolineales bacterium | reverse complement strand
TTGCTCCGTATGAAAGGGCAGACTCTACATCTTTACGAACCACACGACCGCCGGGTCCCGTGCCTTGAACCGAAGCGAGATTAACACCGTTATCTTTGGCAACTTTGCGCGCAAGCGGGCTGGCTTTCACGAGACCGTTATCAGCGGAGGAAACTGCCTGGGTTGTTGCGGCAGGAGTCGGCGGAGTCTGCATCGTTCCCGAAGGGGGAGCCGCAGGCTTTTCATCCACAGACTTTTGACTTTCGACTTTTGACGACGCAACCGTTTCCACTTTTTCGCCTTCTGCACCTACCACTGCAATTGGCGCGTTGACGGGGACGACGCTGCCCTGATCCACGATGTGCTCCAACACCACGCCGCTGGCGGAAGATTCTACTTCGCCGGTGGCTTTGTCGGTTTCGATTTCGGCGAGGACATCGCCTTTGTTGATGGGTTCGCCCACTTGCTTGACCCAGCGCACGAGCAGACCTTCTGCCATGTCGAAGCCGAGTTTGGGCATGTTGATAGTTTCAGCCATTATTTCAAGACCTCCTTTGCCGCGTTGACGATGTCGGCGACTTGCGGGAGTGCGGCTTGTTCAAGTGCCCGGTTGTAGGGCAGGGGGACTTCTTTTTGTGCCACGCGGATGATGGGCGCGTCAACGTAATCGAAGGCTTCTTCGTAGATGCGGCTGACAATTTCGGAGCCGACGCCGTAAGACTTCCAGCCTTCTTCAACGACGATGGCGCGGTTGGTTTTCTTGAACGACTCGATCACGGGTTCCATGTCGAGTGGGCGCAGGGTGCGCAGGTCAACGATCTCGGCTTCAATGCCTTGCTTGCTGAGTTCGTCGGCGGCTTTCATGGAGAGTTCAAGACCCTTGCAGTAGGTGACAATGGTGAGGTCTTTGCCTGGGCGTTGAATTTTGGATTTGCCAATCGGGATGGTGTATTCGCCTTCGGGAACTTCGCCGCGCACCTGGTACATGGTGGCGTGTTCGATGAATAAAATCGGATCGTTGGAACGGATAGCGGATTTTAATAACCCTTTGGCGTCTTCTGGCGTTCCGGGGCTGACCACTTTCAGACCGGGGAAGTGCGCGAAGATGGCATCGGGAGTCTGTGAGTGTGTGGCGCCGAGTTGACGTCCACCGCCGCCGACGGCGCGGATGACCAGCGGCAGCATGAACTGTCCGCCGAACATGTAGCGCAGTTTTGCAGCTTGGTTGACGATGTAGTCCATTGCTGAGAAAGCGAAGTTGATGGTCATCAACTCTGCGATGGGGCGCTGACCGACCATTGCCGCGCCAATTGCGCCGCCGAGGATGGCGTTCTCTGCGATGGGGGTGTCTTTGATGCGGTCGGGTCCGTATTTGTCGTAGAAGCCTTTGGTGACGGCATAGGTTCCGCCCCAAACGCCGACTTCCTCGCCCATGATAAAGACGGCGGGGTCGCGGTCCATTTCTTCCATTAAGGCTTGCGAGATTGCCTCGCGCATGGTTATTTTAGCCATAGTGTGTTTGTTTCCTTGTAAATCGATATTCGTTGTTCGATACTCGAAAGATCGAAGTTCGATTATCGACTATCGTTTTTAATCCGCGTAAATATCCGCGTACAAATCTTCCATTGCGGGTTCGGGGCTGGTCTCTGCAAATTCGACCGCCTTGACAACTTCCTCTTCCACGCGGGCTTCAATTTCATCGAGCGCCTTGCGGGTGGCGACCTTCTTTTCAAGCAGGTATTTATTGAAAATGCCGATCGGATCATTTTCCTGCCACTGCTTCACCTCTTCCGCTTTGCGGTAACGTTCTGGGTCGCCCATCGAGTGGCCGCGGAAGCGGTAGGTGTTGATTTCGAGCAGGTAGGGCTGCCCTTCTTTGCGGATGTAGTCCATCGCTTCTTTCGCAGATTCGTAGACCTTCATCACATCCATGCCGTCCACGGCGGAGTTCTTCATGCCGTAGCCTTCTGCCTTTTGGCGAATTTCATCCACAGCCGAGGCGCGTTCCACCGAGGTGCCCATGCCGTACTGATTGTTTTCACAAACCCACAGCACACGCAAGCCCCAGGTTTTGGCAAGGTTCAAGGCTTCGTGGAAGTAGCCGATATTGGTCGCGCCGTCACCGAACATACAGATGGTGATGTTATCATTCTTGGCATACTGGTCGCCGAGGGCAAATCCGGCAGCGACGGGCAAATGTCCGCCGACGATGGCGTGCCCGCCCCACATATTCTTTTCCACGCTGGCCATGTGCATCGAACCGCCCTTGCCCTTGGACATACCCGTAGCCTTGCCCAATAACTCTGCCATCACTTCGTCCGCAGAAATGCCGCAGTTCAACGCCACGCCGTGGTCGCGGTAGGCGGTGATGACGCGGTCGCGTGGTTCGCGCGCCGCGATCAAACCGGTCGAAACGGCTTCCTGCCCGATGTACAGGTGCATGAAGCCGCCGATCTTGCCAGCCTGGTACAACTCCGCGCCGCGTTCTTCCACACGGCGAATGAGCACCATCTGGTAATACAAATCAATCAATTGTTCTTTCTTCATT
>DAOTXI010000437.1:0-10773 GCA_034435475.1 Anaerolineales bacterium | reverse complement strand
ACTCCTTCCCGCGCGGACGCGGCAAATTTCATCAACTCGATTATGTCCCTGTGCGTGAAGAGGCAGACGATGAAAATCCCATCATCCTTACAACAGGGCGTTTACTCGAACACTGGAACGGCGTCACGATGACTCGCAACTCTGCGCTCAACGAAATTTATCCCGAAGCCCGCGTGGAAATTCACCCCGCCGATGCCGACATCCACGGCATCCGAAACGGCGACCCGGTCAAAGTCCAGAGCCGACGCGGTGAGGTCGTTGTCCGCGCCACGGTGACAGAGAAAACCACCGTCGGTGTGGTCTTCATTCCCTGGCATTTCCACGAAGCCGCCGCAAATTTGCTGACCAATGATGCGCTCGATCCACAGGCAAAGATCCCTGAATTCAAAGCATGCGCCGTGCAAGTCTTCCCCGCGAGGGAGAGCGACCTGCCCAACCCGGAATTTGAACTGAATCGCGGCAGGTATTAACCCCCCGCATATAAAACGGCAGTGATAAGCAATAAAGTAATGGCGATAAAATTTATGACTGCCAACGCAATGGCCATGCCCGGCAGTAGTTTCTTGTACCCCTTCTGGAATAAAGCCCATACCCCAAGGATAAGAGTTGCCAACCCGAAGATCAGCCCACAAGGCAGGATGCCGAAAAAATATAAACTCGGTGTGCTAATTAAGTTGCCGCTAAGCCAGAGTTTGGTGTTTATATCAATTAGAAAATATACAAAATAAATAATCGCGGAGAGAAAGACGATCACCGCTGCGACAAATGCTGAGGTGCCGATCTTTGAATGGATAAGATTGGGTTTTTCTGAATTCTGGTTCATTTTTATTTTTTCCTAAGCCTAGCTGAATTTATGCCGCCCCAAGCGAGAAAAGAGGCATGATAATGGGCATGATTAAGAGCAAAACGATCACCGCTCCGATAATAGAAAATAAAATGCCTAAAATCGGAAACATCTTGCGCGACGTTTTTTGAAAAAACGCAACAACGGCAAGGACAATACTAACCACCCCTCCGAGAATGCCGCAGGGAATGTAAACGAAATAGGCATATATGGGTGGTAATGGAATTTTGAGCCCATTGATCAGAGCGCCATAGAAACCGATGGTATAGGTGATCACGCAGAATAGATTTCCAATGGGGAACAAGCCTGCGATCAACGAACCAACCCCAATTAAGTTTGAGCGGTTTGGCTGAGTCTCATTTGTCTCTTGGATAAGATTTTCGGTCATCGTTTCACTCCTTCGCTTTCATGGGCTGCAATGAAGATTTTCTTCATTGCAGCCCATTTCATATTCGTTTGGCGTTACGGAATTTGGAATTCTACAATTACAGGCAGATGATCCGAAATATGCAAAGTATCTTCCATTCGCACAGAGTATGCGCCGATTTCAATATTGTTCGGCAGGAAGAAATAATCCAGCGTACGGTCGGGCCCTTCAATGGACGGATCGTTGGGCCAGCGGGTGAGCCATTTTTCAAACTCAGTCCCATTGGTATCTTCCGTGGTTGGAATGACCTGATATTTATCCGTCAGGGATTTGATCTCACTCTGTGGGTTGTAATACTTTTGCTGTTCAGCCGCGAGCCGCTGATACGCTGCATCGTCAAACGGCAGGAGGTTGAAATCGCCGCCAAGAACCCAGGGAATCCCGGCTGCATCGAGCTCGCTTACCACGTTATCGATCTCGGAGAGTTGGATATCCTTTGCGTCCGTGCCCGGTACATAAAGGTCGAGGTGCAAGGTCAGTGCCGCGAATTGACCGCCATCCGATGTCGGCATCATTGCCTTCAATATTGCAGGCTGGATCTTGAATTGGTTATTTACGAAACCTCCATCTGCCGTGCTAAGTTGGATGCGTTCCGCTTCAGAGATCTTGTATTTTGAGAGGATCGCCACCTTCCAGCCGACACTGCCCATAATGCGCGGATGTGGCACAAAAGCAGATTTCCAATCGAAGACCGAGGTGTAGCATGGGTATTCTGGCAGCATTTCGGTTAGCCGCGCCATTTGATCTTCGTAATAAGTGCGTTCTGCGCCGTCGTCTATTTCTTGAATCAGAATAATATCGGGGTTTTCAGCCTGAATCACGCGCACGGTCTCTTCAAATGTAGCAGTGATATCTTCCTGCGACGGCTTGTCGTCCGGTCCGTCACCATTGGGCAGGTCACTCCAAAAAACATAATTTTTGGAAGACATGGTTTGCACGTTCCAGGTAAGCATTTTTACATTTTGTCCCGCTTCCAGCACAGGCGTATTTTCTGGGCAGCTTACCGCCGCAGTCTCAACAGGCTTAGGGTGGTAATTCCCAAACTGTAGAAACCCGCCAAGCGCGAGAACAAGGATAATAAGAACGACTCCGATCACTTTCCCCAGGGTCTTAAGAAATTTTTTCATGGTTCGACTCCTTTATGATTTTTGTATGTTCATAAAAACATAAGCAGATCATACAAGCCAAACCTGGAAAAAACTGCCAAAAACCGCCACTTTTTTGGGGCAGGTACCAACGTCCTATTTGCTATACACCCGAAAATTGCCTCCCACTTCCAAATTTCTCAAATACCCAACGCGCCACACCGCGCAATGCAGTCCGTCGCGTGCGGTTGAATGTCCCTTCCGAAATATACAACCGCGCCATCACATCGCGGTTGCGCGCTCCTTCCAGATACGCATCGTGCAAAATGATATAGGCATACCATGCGCGCGGAATCACATCCACAGGGCGTGTGGCGCCGGGGCGCAATGCATCCACCGCCTGACGAAGAATTTCCTGCAAGCGCTTGCCACGTTCGACCTGCGTGTGTCCGTCAACCTTCGTTATATCCACCAATGGCGATTGTCCCAGCGTCACAACGTCAGGGAATTTTCGCAGTGCATCCTCTACTAGCGGAGTTAGATCCGTTTCGCTTGCGCCAGCCAGCGTCTGCATCATGTCTTCTGCCGCAAGGTCTAATCGCGCATTTTCATCCGCAGAGGTCGCAGGCTGATTTTCTTCGACAAGATTCGCAAGCGAAACAAGCGCCCCAACATGATTCGCAAATTCGTCCAGCAACTCTAGATCACCGCTCGAAAATTCAACCTTATCTTGAGAAGCCCCGATCCCCACCAGCGCAATTTGTCTTTGCCCTTCAAAAATGGAGGATATCCACTCGATGTTTGGAATCCTGCCCCCAGACCGATACTGCCCTTCGTCCTCTTTTACCTCAAGGAATAATTCGCTTCCCACTTCGACCGAGTTCCGGGCAGCCAGAACCCGGGCTTTTCCCTGCGCCTGAACCGCTACCACTCCGCTGGAAGTGTGAAGCGTTTCGCAAAGCAGGTTTAATCCATCCTGCAACATCCTTTGAAATTTATTTCCAGCAGCACCGTCCACTGTGCGTAACTTCCGCCGGAAATCCTCCTTCTCGCGGCTTCTGCGCCGGTCAATGACCTCGCGTGTAAGATCATATAACCCCAATGTGGTGATCAATAACAGGCACAAATTCCCGAAAGAAGAAAAGGGCAGGTCAATTAAAAATCCGCCTAAGCAAAATACTGCAACAGTCACCGTAATAAAAAGCAGGGTTAATGGAAACTCCTGCAACACAGTTCGGCGCTCCAGCATACTTTGGTGTTTCGCCACTGCCATGCCCATCGAAAAAACCCCTGCGAAAAACAAACCGTCCTGCATGATCCGCGGCATGATCTGTGGGTCGGTCATCTCAGAAACAGATTTATAAAAAGTTGTAAACAGTGGAAAGGAAGAGGTCAGGAAAATATACAAACTGTCCTTTGTGTTCCGCGCCTGTTTGTTGACCCATGCCGTGCCTGCCATGCTGAACGATACAAATACCAGCGTAAGCCCATAAACAGAATATGCCAGCCCTTTGCGCATGGGTGCGGCGTAGGTTGTGGGCAGGCTGCTATCGAATACTGTGCGGTCCAAAAGTAACAAAATAATAGAGGCGATACACAACGCGTATACCGCATACTCCAGCCAGTACAAACGCACCTTGCGGGTATTGGGCAGCAGGGCAAAGATAGCGCTGTACCAACAACTCATCCCAATTACTAGCAGGGTGGCACGCAGCCCGGCAAATTCCGTGCCATATTGGAAATGGCTGTTGAAGGCTCCAAGAAAATAAACAGAAACCGCCATCAAGGAAAGCGAAATCCGAGCTGTAATACGGTTTGGGTAACCGCGTGTAAAAAGATAAAACCCAAACCATAAACTGACGCCTAATTCTATGAGGTTTGCAACGATGGTTAATTGTGCAAGCATAGTACCTGTGCTTTAATTTTAGCAGAAGCATGTTCTCCTCCCGTTTTTGCAATGGTTCTATCTTTTTGCCCCAACCATGAATCCGTGACAAGTTCTTTTGTATAATCGTTTTATGTCAAAAAATTATCTTGTCCCCCTCACTGAAATCCGCCGCGAGCAGACGGTGGTCAACTCGCGCTTCATTGCCACGCTCGCGCCTGCCTTTTCCATTGACGAAGCGCGCGCCTTTATGAAGCGGATTCGGGAAGAGTTCGCTGATGCGTCTCACAACGTGCCTGTTTACATCATTGGCGGCGGGAATACTGTGACCGAATATTTTTCGGACGATGGCGAGCCGAGCGGCACATCGGGCAAACCGGCGTTGACCGTCCTGCGCGGAAGTGGACTCGGCGATGTGGTCTTGGTGGTCACCCGCTATTTCGGCGGGACATTGCTTGGCACTGGTGGATTGGTCAAAGCCTACACCGAGGCGGCGCAGTCGGTGATCAACACCGTGGAGCGCGGACAGCGCGTCTCCGTCCATGTGGCGATGGCGGCGATTCCGTATAATTTACTTGAGCGGGTGCGGATTTTGACCGAGAAGAAACACGGAAAAATTTTGGGTGAAGATTTTGCCGGAGATATTACATTGACGCTGCAATTTCCAGTGGAGAATTTTGAAGCTTTTCAAACTGACTTGCGCGAGTTATCGGCGGGGAAAATTCAAGCCGAAGTGATCGAGACAAAGGAAGAGATTGTGAAAGTCGTTTAAACACAAGGGCGCAAAGTGTCACAAAGGAAATCTAATTTTGTCTGCTTGCTTTTTCAACTAAATACACGATAGAAACATAATCCTTGCCCGTCGCTTCTTTCATGCCGATCTCGCAGGGGATATTGGATGAGTAATAGCCGCCATAGTCTTTTGCAAGGACTTCGGCGGTTTCTTTTTCGGTGGCAGATGCAGTCAATTCGGGGTGGGTCAGCCCTCTATCACCGGCGAAGGCGCAGCAGCCGAGGGCAAACGGCACAATCGCATTCTTCGCGCATTGCTTTGCGATGGCGTGCATTTTTGAATCCAAGCCGAGTTTGCGGGCGGAGCAGTTGGGGTGCAGGATGACTTCTTCCTCTACGGGGTGGAGATTTAATTTCGGCAGAACATGGTCGTGCAGAAATTCCACGCTGTCGAGAATGGCGAGTTGATTCCAGATTTCTTTGTCTTCTGGGGTCAGGTCATCGCCGCAGGTTTTGAGCGTGTGCGTGCATGAGGTTGTATCAATGACGATGGGATATTTTCCATGCTCCGACCAGTCCCACATTTGCGTGAGAGTTTTATGAAGTGCGGCTTGATATGCAGACTTGTATCCTTTTGAGGAGAAGGGCGTTCCACAGCAATTTCCGCTGGCGTTGGCGGGGATGTGGAGGTTTATGTCCGCGCGGTTGGCGATGGTGATGAAAGTTTCCGCGAGTGACAGGTTGAAGGTTGCAGGTTGAAGGTTGAAAGAACCTGAAGCTTGTAACTTTGAACCTGGAACCCCTAACTGGCGCGAGATGCAGGAGGGGAAGTAGATAAATTCTTTTTCACCACGGAGAACACGGAGTTTACGGAGATTTTTTGGAGTGTGAGAAATGGAGCGATTCCACTTCGGGAGTTTTGTTTTGGTTATTTTTTCAGCAACCACCGAAATGGATTTGACACCATTCACACCAATAATTCTCTCGGCAACATGTCCAAGCGAAACACCAATCCCAACTGTTTTTTCAGCTACTCCAAAATTCTCTGCAATTCTCCCCGCCCACTTTCTACTTTCCACTTTCTCCTCCCTTAACTTCTTAATAAACTTCCCCGTATCAATTCCCACCGGGCACGCCGTTCCACATAGACCGTCGAGGGCGCAGGTGTCTATTCCAGCGTAGGAGAAATCGTCAGAAACAGACTCAAGTTCGGCTGAGGATGAAGCGGCGAGTCTCATAGAGGCAAGTTCTCTCTGGACGACGATTCTCTGCCTGGGAGTCAGAGTCAGCCTGCGGCTGGGACACTTCGACTCGCAGAATCCACATTCGATGCACTTGTCAATTTCTGGGGCAACGAGCGCGAGGCTTTTCAAGTGAGTCACATGCGCCTGCGGGTCGTCGTTGATGAGCACGCCGGGGTTCAACATGCCATCGGGGTCGAGCAGCGATTTGAGGTCGCGCATGATGGCATATGCCTCGGCGCCCCATTCGGTTTCGACGAACGGCGCCATGTTGCGCCCCGTGCCATGTTCGGCTTTGAGCGAGCCATCATATTTGCCGCTGACGATGCTCACCATCGCGCGGATGAATTTATCGAAGTGATTAATCTGCGTTTCGTTATCAAAAGCCTGATTGACGAGAAAATGCAAATTGCCATCTTTTGCATGACCGAAGATGACGCCATCGGTGTAGCCGAAATCATCGAAGAGATGGCGCAGGTCAGTGACGGCATCGGCGAGATGCTGAACGGGAAAAGCCACATCTTCATTGACCGAGGTCGTGCCGCGCGGACGCATCGCGCCAACCGATGCAATGATGCCTTTGCGCGGCTTCCACAACGCCGCTTGTTGGATCGGGTCATCGGTGAAGCTCACATCATGAATCAATTTGAGTTCGTGGATGACGCGCTTCGCCTCTTTCTTAAACTGGAGCATGGTCGCTGAATCTGACGCCTGGTACTCCGCGAGAATTGCAGTTGCGCCCGCAGGCAACTCTTTGAGAATGGCGGGTACGCCGGGCAGATGCTCCACCGAGCGCAGCGACTCGCGATCCATCACTTCCACTGCGCGCGCGCCAGATTGCTTGATCGGGTACACCGCCGCTGCCGCATCGCGGATATCCTTGAAATACATCTGACCCGTGTATTTGTAGGTGTAATCAGGCAGGGTGTTCAACACGCCTTCAGCGATGAATCCGAGCGTGCCTTCGGAACCGATGAGCAGGTGAATGAGAATATCGAGCGGATGTTCAAAATCAAGGAAGGCGTTGAGCAGGTAGCCGTTGTTATTTTTGATCTGGTAGCGCGTGGAGATGCGGGTTGAAAGTTGAAGGTTTGAGGTTACACGTTTTTTGAGTTCGAGCAGACCTTTGGCGATGTACGGCTGTTCGTTTTCGAAAATTTTATGCGCGTCGGGGTGGGAGGTGTCGAGCGTGAATCCGTTGGGCAAAACAAAAATCATCGAGTGGATGGTTTTGTACGAGTTCTCCGTCACGCCGCAGCACATGCCGCTGGAGTTATTGGCAAGGATTCCGCCCATCATGCAGGCGTCAATCGAGGCAGGGTCGGGACCAATGCGCCGTCCGTGCGGTTTCAGCACGTTGTTGAGGAATCCGCCCACGATGCCAGGCTGAAAGCGGATTTTGCCCGCGTTTTCTTCCACGCTGTATTTATCCCAATGCTTGGAAATATCCACAAGGATTCCATCCGTCACGGCTTGGCCTGAGAGACTCGTCCCTGCTGCGCGGAAGGTCATGGGGATTTTGTTTTGCTGGGTGTATTTGAATAAGGCTTGAATTTCACCAACTGAAGCTGGTTGTACAACCGCCTGCGGCACAAGCCGAAAATACGAGGCGTCGTTGGCGTAGGCGATGCGGTCGATCAGGCGGGTGCGGATGCGATCAGAGGGGAGGATGGAGGTGAGGATGGAGGTGAGGGAAGTGGACATGAATGCCTTACTGACCGCGGACAACTGACTGCCGACCACGGTCTACCGTCCAGCGTCTGCGGTCGGGCTTTATCAATATTTTACAACTTCTTCACGATTCGTTCGCATTTTATCCACCTGAAATTATTTGGTTTCTTTAGAATAAGCGACAGTCACCTTCAAGGTGACTGTCACTTAAATATTGGAGAAAAAATGTCGAATACAAATCGAACGAAATTACTTTTGGATATGGCGCTTTTTGTCGCTTTCCTCATCACCATGGATCCGCATTTTAGCGGGCTGGCTATTCACGAATGGCTGTCCATTGCGGCGGCGGCGACGGTGATCGTGCATTTGTTGTTGAGCTGGGAATGGATCGTGAACGTGACCAGGCGGCTTTTTGTCAGGGCGACTAAGGGCGCGCGAGTGAACTATGTCTTGAATTGGCTTCTATTCATTGACGGGATTCTCATCATGCTCTCGGGCATTATGATCTCGGAATCCGTTCTGCCGACCTTGGGCATTTCCCTGCCGATGAACTTTGCCTGGCGTGGTTTGCATGACATGTCTGCAAATTTGGCGCTGCTCATCATGGGCTTGCACCTTGCCATGCACTGGAATTGGATCGTGACCACCTTCAAGCGCGTGTTTTTCGGTGGCGGCAAACAACAAGCAGCTGCTCTGGTGGAGCCGGAGGTATAGCATGAATACACTTTTACGCATTTTTATTATTTTGGTGGTGACCACCATCATTGGCGGATTGATGTATGCGGGGGTAGGCGCTTCTGACTCAACGGCAGGTTTTGGCGATTTTGAAGAAGGCGAAGGACGCCCTCGCCCGCCGCAGGGAGGTGAGTATGACAGGGAAGGCGAATTCCGCCCGGAGGGTGAGCATGGCGAACGCGGCGGTTTCGGTTTCCCCGGCGGGATGTTAAAAGCTGTAGTGTTGATGACGATGGCGGGCGGGATATATTCGCTGATCGCATGGAGCGGAAAACGGGCGAAGAAAATTTCCACTTCGTCATAAGAGTCGCGGTATGAAAAAGAAGCCGCCTGAACAAATGAAGTTCAGGCGGCTTCTCCTATACTACGGTTTTATTCTCCAGAAACGGATCGTCCCATCCCGCGAAGCCGTTAACAGGGTGGTTTTATCTGGAGAGAATAGGATGCGCGCGATCCCCGCATTGTGCCCTTCAAGCGATCCGAGGGGAAAGGCGCTATTTACCCCCCATACCTTCAAATCACCATCTGTGTCGCCGCTGACGAGGATGGAACCATCGGCAGAGTAGGTTAACGCTTCGATACCGATCTGATCGCTTTCGATTTCATAGAGGACATTACCTTTGTCGAGAGACCTGACCTTGATCCTTGTTAAATTCGTCGAGATGAAGGTGTTCTTGTCCGGCGAAAGGATTGTGATTGTCGAGAAAGTATTTTCGTTCACCGCGTATATCGTAAAGCCTCTGGCAACATCCCACAATTTGATTTCGCCTTCCTGAGAACTGGCGAGCAAGCGCGTATTGTCGAGGGTAAAGGCAACATCCAGCACGCTTCCCGCATAACCTTCAAATGTCTGCTTTTGCGTGCCATCCGTCATATTCCACAGGATGACGGTCTTGTCGTCCGAACCCGATGCGAGCAGGGAGCCGTCGGGTGAAAATTCGATGTCGTTGATATCGCCCTTGTGCCCAGACAGGGTGAACGCCACACTGCCGTCTCCCGCGTTCCAGATGCGAATGGTGTCGTCCTCAAACCCGGCGGCAATCCACCTGCCATCGGCAGAGTAGGTGAGGCGGGTGGGGGAACTTCCGTCGGTGAGGAGGTCGAAGATGCGTTCCCGGTTTGCAAAGTTCCACAATGTAACGCTTCCATTGTCTGATGCGACGACAAGGTTGACGCCGTCGGGCGCGACTGCGATATCCACCAATCGGTCGCTGTATGTTTGAATGAACGCGATTTGCGCCGCGTTGGTCACATCCCAGGCGATCAATAAACCGTCCGCGCCGCCGGAGATGATCGCGGAACCATCCGGGGCGTATGCCAGGGTGTGGACGGCGCCTGTGTGACCGATGAACTCGCGGATCAGTTCCCCGCTTCCCATATCATAAATGGCGAGTTTGTTAATCCCTGAACGTAAACCAAACACCTGACCGTCCGGTGAGAACACAACCCGGCTCGCGCCACCGTCTTCCAGTTTGAAGTCCCTGGCTTTCTTCCAATTCGACGTATTCCACAGGCTCACCAGCGATTCAACTTTATCCTTGTTCTTCGAAAGGATCGCGCCCGATACGGCAAGCAGTGAGCCATCCGTCGAAAAATTGACGTTCAAAGCCGGGCTGTCTTCAAAGGAAAGTTCTTGAACGAGTTCGCCGCTTGCAATATTCCAAACGCGGACCCTGCCTTTGAAGATTGCGGTACTTGCAAGCAGCTTTCCGTCGGGTGAAAGGGCAAGCCCCATGATGGATGTATCGGAGCCTTTGATCGTTCTTAATAACTCGCCGTTTGAAATATCCCAAACATGGATTGAGCCGTCTCCATGCCCGGCGGCGATGGTCCCGCCATTTGGTGAAAACACAACATTGTGCATTTCATCGGCGATGAAGCGGATCGTCCCGCCCTCGGTGGGGGCGTTCAGGGTTTTGATGAGTTCATACGATTGGGTATCCCACAATGCCACACTTCCATCCGGGAGCCAGGCGGCGAGGGTCTTTCCATCCGGCGAGTATGCCAGGCTTGCGATCCATTCATCGTTCCCAAATTCGGCAAGTTGTTCGAGCGTTCTCGCGTTGTGGATGCGAATCCCGGTCGAAGATGCCACTGCGATCTTTGTGCTGTCAGGCGAGTAAACAACCTGTCCGATCACCCCCTTACCGAGT
>DAOTXI010000436.1:0-1734 GCA_034435475.1 Anaerolineales bacterium | reverse complement strand
GATCTTAGCCGCTTCTTGAACAAGTATAATGGCGTCCCCATCAAATACATCCGCGCCCGCGAATTGATCGACGAGATCACGACCATCACATTTCGTCATCGTTTACGTTTGCCTTCCACCTGGTGGCTGGTCGGGCAGACGATTGTAATGCTGGAAGGCATTGGTTTGCAATTAGACCCGGATTTTGACGTGTTCAAAGCGGCGGAACCTCACGTCAAAACGCTGATGAAAAATCTCCTCCTGCCAAATGGCAGTTGGGTACGCTCCGTTCTAATGGACGCCACCAATTGGGGTGAAATGCTCCATCGCATCCCGAGAGTGGGAAATCGAATGCTCGAACGCCTGGAGCGGAATGAACCCTTCCGCATGGAGATCAAGGATACCGACCGCATCCTGACCCGACTCGACCGGTTGGTGACGCGTCTTTCTTTGAGTTTGCTGGTTGCCGCTTTTGTAGTTGGGTTGCCGCTATTAATTCCGCTTACCCTTCCGGATAGTCTGCCAAGATGGATACTTTTGCTCGGCATGATCCCAATCGTTGGCGCGGGAATCTGGTTGGGGCTATCGTTGTTGAATACTCCGAAAAAGTAAATTTATAGAAATATATCGGAAAATTTATTTTTCATCATCCACCATTTTGATGGGGTTATACTGTGTCCGACCGCCGACAACAGACGGCAGACCCTTTAATAAAATCAGGTATTCCTACAGTCAATGATCAGCGATCCGCCGTCATTCTCCAGCGCCAAAAGGAATCTCATGAATCACGCCGCTTTCACTTCCCGCCGTTCACCCGTGTACTCCCGCCGCGGAATTGTCGCCACGTCTCAGCCGTTGGCAACAGCCGTGGGTATTGAAGTCCTTTCCAAGGGCGGCAATGCCGCCGATGCCGCCGTGGCTGCCGCCGCTGCGTTGAACGTTACCGAGCCAACATCCACGGGCATTGGCGGGGATATGTTCGCGTTGTATTATGACGCGCAGACTCAGCAGGTGACTGCCCTGAACGGATCGGGACGCGCTCCTTCCGCGCTGACGCTTGAGCGGCTAAAGAAGGAAGGTTTATCTACGCTGCCGCCGTTTCATCCGCATACGGTGACTGTCCCTGGGGCATGTGCAGGTTGGTGTGACTTGATCCAGAAGCATGGCTCACTCTCGCTGACGGAAATTCTCGCGCCTGCGATTCGACTCGCGGATGAAGGCTTTCCCGTCGCGCCGATCACCGCTCACTTTTGGGCGCGCGGCGCGGACAGACAGTTGAAGTCCGCGTTGAATGGGCATGAGTTGACCATTGATGGGCGTGCGCCGAAGGCTGGCGAAATCTTCCAAAACAAAGGTCTGGCAAAAACATTCAAACTCGTCGCGGAGCGGGGCGCTCTCGGCTTTTACCAAGGCTCGGTGGCAGAATCAATTGTCGCTGTGATTAAAGAGGCGGGCGGATGCTTGTCCGCTGAAGACCTCGCGGCGCATGTGTCCACGTGGGAGAGTCCGATCTCTGTTGATTATCGCGGACTGCGCGTGTATGAATGTCCGCCGAATGGACAGGGCATCACCGCGCTGATCGCGTTGAACATCCTTGAAGGCTTCGACTTGGTTTCAATGGATTTGCTATCGCCGGAAAAAATGCACCTGATGATCGAAGCCATGCGGCTCGCGTTTGCGGATGCGAAGTGGTATGTGAGTGACCCGGCGTTTGCGAAGATACCGATGAAGGAGTTGCTCTCAAAAGAATATGCG
>DAOTXI010000435.1:0-2629 GCA_034435475.1 Anaerolineales bacterium | reverse complement strand
GTTTCATACAGGTCAGCCGGGTAAACGACCACACTTTTGGTCTTGGCAGTGGTTCCGTCGGGGAATTTTTCGCCAACGGTAATGAAGGTCTGCGAAGTCGCATCCCAATCCACCCATGCGTCTTCAGGAACCGGAATTTCATCCACCTGTGAGACTTCGAGCCAGCCCAGTTGGTTATCGGTGATCGGCAAGCCACTCACGAATTCCAATGAGGCGCTTTCAATGCGATGGGGCCAGGCAAGCCCGGTGTAGGGATCGCCCATGAGACCCTGCGTTCCGCCCACTGGTCCTGCGCCCTGACTGGTGGCGCGCATAATGTTGCTATCCCAGACCCAGTTGCTTCCAGCAATGGTATTCCACGGCTGGGTGAAGAGGTCGTTGGTGCCAACGTTCATCGTGCCGCCTTCCTGCTCAACAAAGCGCAGGTTGTAATTCCCAATGAACGCCGCTTCGTAACCAGCGCCGAGGTCGTAGGTTACAGAGACATCGGTGTCATAAGGCGCATACACGAGTTGGTCCACCACCCACACGAAGAGCGAATCTTCGAGCGCCAGTTCGAGGGCGCGCGCAAGCATTTCATCGCGTTCTGCCTTTGTGGCGAAGTTGCCCTGGGCGAGATCGTCGCCAAGTTTTTGCAATTCAGGGTCAGCCACATTGGAGATGAAGGGATCGTTTGCCTGCACAGACGTAGGCAAGTAATACTGCTGGATATTGCCGCGTTCATCGCGGGTCAGACCAGAGGGGAGATACCCGGCGGTGTAAAGATGCCACTGTCCTTCAGAGGCAACCGAGCCAAGCCAGATCGGGAAGGCTTCGGAAGAAGTCTTGTATTGGCGGTCCACCGTAAAGCCGACCTCCTCCAACTGGTTGGAGACATAATCGCCCATCGGCTGGCGGGTTCCGTCGCCGTCGGAGCGGATGAGGAAGATCAAGGTGATCGGTTCGCCGTTGAACTGCCACTTGCCGTCTGCGCCGAGGGTGGCGCCCATGGCTTCCATTTCGGTCGCAACCTGTTCGCGGGCGCGTTCGAGGTCGTAGGCGTACTTGGTTTCGAGAGCGCGGGCGGTTTCGATCAAGTTGGTATATTCGACCAACTGTGTGGTGATCGGCAGGAGTTTCGGCAGGGAGCCACCGCCATAGATTTCCTGTTTGACGTAATCACGGTCAATCAGCCAGTTCAACGCTTCGCGAATCTTGCGGTTCGAGAAGGGATTGAGACGGGTGGTGTCGTCGAAGACAGCCGGGTTCAGGCTGATGCCGTAATTGCCGCCGTAAGACTGGGTGTAGTTCAAACCCGCATCCTTGATCTCTTGCAATGAGTTGGACGACAGGTTGAAGGAGTAGAAGTCGATCGCGCCGGCCTGCAATTGCGAAACAGCCGTATCGGACGAAATCGCCGAGAACACGATCTCATCCAGCCAGCCGCCGTGCCGTTCGGTCATCGGCGCTTCTTCAGTGGGTTCGGCGGTGGTAGCCTCTGTCGGCTCTGCTTCGCCGGTGGCGGCGGGTTCCGCAACCGGTGTTTCTGCCGCAGGCGCGCACGCCGCAAGCAGAAGACCGAGGATGACCAAAAGGCTTAGGATATTAAATGCTTTTTTTACTTTCATTCTCTTTTTCTCCTTGTTGAAGTTTGAAGACGGGCAAACACGTTCTGCAATGAATCGACACACCTCCTTGCGCAGGTTGGACAGGAGGCGGATACCGGGACACGCCCAATATTCCGCCTCCGACTCGAATTGCGGTTTTATCTTCTTGGAGGAAAACCGTTCCGCATGGACATCATCTTACAGACCGCGCCAATAAATGTCATGCGCCTGCGCAATCGGATTTCCCCGTTCGTTTGGATGGTTTCAAAATCGTATCGTGGAAAATAGATTGCAACCCCGCTCACAGCGGAAAACCACCCCCAGGTGGGGCAGACCAGCCCTCCCGTAGTGGGAGGCGGAGTCATCGAAGCGTGGGTAAATTGCTTATAATCAAACCGTCATGAAGTTGATCCATCGCCTGCGATTCCTGATTCCCCTTTTTTTCATCCTGCAAGCCTGCGGGACCGCTTTGCCTGCCGCCACGCCAAGCCCCTCGCCCACCGCTTCCACACCGGACCTCGCGCCTGTGTCCGCTTCCAGCGACTCGTTCGTCCCGTACGGCAAGAACATCCGCTTCGACCAGATCAGCCTTGAGGAAGGCTTATCGCAAAGCGTGGTCAATGCCATTTTGCAGGACCGCAAAGGGTTTCTGTGGGTTGGCACAGACGACGGGTTGAACCGCTACGACGGGTATTCCTTCACGGTCTTCAAACCGGATACGGACAACCCCGCCAGCCTGAGCGACCGTTCGATCACCGCAATCGTGGAAGACCCGGATGGGAATCTTTGGATCGGCACGCGCCAGGGCGGGCTGAATCTTTATGATCCGCTCACGGGAATTTTCACACCCTACCTGCACAACGATGCGGATCAAAATACAGTTGCAAGCAATCTTGTTTACAGCCTGTGGGCAGACGCCGCCGGGTTATGGATCGGAACCGATAACGGGTTGGATTATCTCGACTACGAAAGCTGTAAGTTCACCCATTACTTCGTCCCTGAAGATATGCCGCCCACAAACCGCAGTTTGAGCAGTAATATCA
>DAOTXI010000434.1:0-2856 GCA_034435475.1 Anaerolineales bacterium | reverse complement strand
TGGTCGGGTCGGTGGTGAAGGCCAGGGCTGCGAGAAATAGACCGGCAAAAGCCATGAGCGTTGCGCCAAGTTTGGAGGCAGGAGTCGGCTTCAGGTCCAGAAAGAGGCGGCGGGCGAAGAGAGTCATGATGCCTCCGGTGAGGATAAAGGTCAGGGTCATGATCCATCCAAATGGACCGAGCGCCAGCCCGCTGGGCCAATCAAATGTTGGGTCGTGGATGGGATGCCAGCCAAGGCTGAGCAAGAATTCGTATTTGACGAGGGTCAGGATGGCGAGGACGCTTGCGAACAGTACCGGACCGAGAAGGATGATGCGCTTCATTGCGCTTGTTGAACATTTTTGATCCGGAGCAGATTCAACATCCTGCGTGTGGACTCTGCGACTTCTTCAATTGCCTTATTGAATATTTCTTCGTTTGCTTTGGAAGGTTTGCGATACCCGCTGACTTTTCTCACGTATTGCAGAGCCGCTTCGTAAATCTCCTGCTCGGTGACGGGGTGATCCATATTTCTAAGAGGCTTGATGCTTCGGCACATTCCAATACTCTCTTTCTTCCTTGTTACTCATCACTCATTTCTTATCACTACTCACTTTCCACTTTCTATTCACTATTCACCATTACCTATTCTCTACTCTCTACTTTTCCTTCTTCAACGCCTTATCCAACGCCTGATCCACCGAACGGACTTCGACAACTTCGATTCCCTTCGGATATTCTTCGCCTTTGCGAATTGACTTGGGGACGATGGCGGTCTTGAAACCAAGTTTCTGCGCTTCTTTCAATCGCGCCACCATTTGCCCCGGCATGCGCAACTCGCCAGCCAAACCGATTTCACCAATCAGCACCACATTGGCTTGAATGGGCACATCTTTCCAAGAAGACGCGATGGCGGCGGCGACGGCTAAATCAGCGGCAGGTTCGTCAATTTGAATGCCGCCCACCACGTTCACGAAGACATCCTGCTCGGCAAGTTTCAAACCGACGCGGCGCGTGAGTACCGCCGTGATGAGCAACAGGCGATTGAAGTCCACTCCGTTGGGGGTACGACGCGCATTTCCGAATTGAGTCGGGGAGGTCAGTCCCTGCACTTCCACAAGGATGGGGCGCGTGCCTTCCATCGTCACAGCAATGGCAGACCCAGCCGCATTGACCAAACGCTCTGCCAAAAATGCTTCGGATGGGTTAGTCACTTCGATCATGCCGCCTTCGCGCATTTCGAACACGCCTACTTCAGAGGTCGCACCAAAGCGATTCTTTACTGAACGCAACAGACGATAGGCTTGGAAGCGGTCGCCTTCAAGATACAGAACCGTATCCACGATATGCTCCAACACGCGCGGACCGGCAATCGCGCCTTCCTTGGTGACATGCCCGATCATGAAGACCGTCACACCGCTGGACTTTGCCAACTCGCGCAACTGTGACGAACATTCGCGCACCTGCGAGACCGAGCCCGCCGATGAATCTAATTCAGAGAGATAAGTCGTTTGGATGGAGTCAACAATTAAGAGGTCCGGTCTTGATTCGCGGACGTGGCTGAAGATCACTTCGAGATTCGTCTCCGTCCCCAGCAGCAGTTCCTTCGGCAGATCCTTGCCGCCGTTGAACAAACGCGAGGCGCGCATCTTGATCTGCCGCTCCGACTCTTCACCCGAGACGTACAGGACACGTTGCACCTTCGCCATCTCCATTGCCATTTGCAGCATCAGTGTGGATTTGCCAATACCCGGGTCGCCGCCAACAAGTACGATGGAGCCGGGGACAATGCCGCCGCCAAGCACACGCGCGAACTCACCGATGGGCAGGTGGATGCGATCTTCCTCGTCACCGCTGACCTCGGAAATGGGACGCGGTTCCGAGCGTCCGCTTAAGCCGCGAACATTCGCCGCTCCCTTCTTCGCGACCGGTTCATCGTGGATGACTTCCTCGACCATGCTGTCGAACGCGCCGCACTGAGGGCACTTGCCCATGTAGGATGCGGCGACACGTCCGCATTGCTGACAGACAAATCGGGTGTGGGTTTTCGTTTTTGCCATAAGGGTCACCTTTATGTCGCCCTAAGCGATAGCGAAGGGTCTCTACCTCAGGTTAACAAGACTCCCAAGTAATGGCAGAGATACTTCGCTACACCTGCCTCACCGCAGGTGCGGGTCGCTCAGCATGACAATAAAGGCAGTATAACAGAATTTTTGTTCTGTTTTTGTCCCTGCTATACTGTAGGTCAAGTTTGTAACATGACGTCACGCTAAAAGCGTGACCTACCCAAAGGAGAACCCTGTGAAACTCGTATCAGACATTCTTATCGTGATCGTCGCCCTCTTGCACTTCTACTTTCTCTACCTCGAAATGTTCCAATGGGACAAGCCGCGCGGGATGAAATCCTTTCGCATGACGGAGGAGCAAGCCAAGCAATCAAAGACCCTTGCTGCAAATCAGGGACTGTACAACGGTTTCCTTGCGGCTGGATTGATCTGGGGACTATTCGCAGGCGACCCGGTGAAAATCTTCTTCCTGAGTTGTGTCATCATCGCGGGAATCTTCGGCGCGTTCACGGTGAGCAAGCGCATCTTTTATATTCAGGCTGTCCCCGCGATTCTGGCGTTGGTGGTGTTGTTGGTCGCGTAAATGTGTAGCGCACTATTGAACGCAGACGGCTGAGTCGGAGATAAATACAACGGTCAGCCGTCTGCGTTCAATTTAAATTGCCGGGCTTCCTATCTATAAATCCCCAGCGGAGTGTAACTGCCCGCAAAGCCGGGGAAGACCGACTCAATATCGGCGTTGCCCATGCGTTTGGCGAGCAGTTCGCTCAAGACCGAGCGGTAATCGGTGGTGATGGCGAGATCGGCATGGT
>DAOTXI010000433.1:0-1556 GCA_034435475.1 Anaerolineales bacterium | reverse complement strand
CTGTCATTGCAGCCGTCGAAAGCCACAAGTTATCCGCGCATCACATTTTTGGCGTGGAACAGACCATCATCGGCGCAGTCGGTGACGGGCACTATGTATTGAAAGAAACCTTCGAAGCCTTCCCAGGCGTGCTTGAAGTGCAGCGCATTTCCAAACCGTATAAACTGGCGTCACGTCAATTCCACGAACAGGATTCTGTTTTCGAGTTCAATGGTTTCACCATTGGCGGCGCGGAAATTCCCATCATTGCTGGACCTTGCTCCGTGGAAGGACGCGAACAAATTCTTGAGATCGCGCAAGCCGTCAAAGAAGCGGGCGCGAATGCGCTGCGAGGCGGCGTCTTCAAACCGCGCACTTCTCCCTATGCCTTTCAGGGTCTCGGTCAAGAAGGTCTCGAATACATGGCGGAAGCCCGCGAAAAAACTGGCTTGCCCATCGTCGTGGAAGTGATGGCGGTCTCGCAAATTCCGATGATGGAAAAATATGTGGACATCTTCCAACTTGGCGCGCGCAACATGCAGAACTTCAACCTGCTCCGCGCCCTCGGTGAAACCCGCACACCTGTGCTTTTCAAGCGCGGCATGTCTGCCACCATCGAAGAAATGCTCATGGCAAGCGAATACATTCTCAACGGCGGCAATCACAAGGTCATCTTGTGCGAGCGCGGCATCCGCACTTTTGAAACCGCCACGCGCAACACCACCGACATCAACGCCGTGCCTGTGCTTAAGAAACTGACTCACCTGCCCGTGGTCATTGACCCAAGTCACTCCACCGGCGACGCGGACTATGTTCACTCCATCGCCAGAGCAGGCATCGCCGCCGGAGCCGACGGTCTCATCGTCGAAGTCCATCAAGACCCGCCGCATGCCGTCTCGGATGGCAAACAATCGCTCACACCCGAAGCCTTTGCCAAAATGGTGAAGCAGGTCAAAGCCGTGGCAGAAGCGGTGGATCGCGCGCTGGTTCATCAACATGAACGAGCCTGACTTTACCCTCGCTTCATCCAAAATCGCCATCATCGGATTGGGCTTGATGGGCGGCTCGCTGGCGTTGGGATTGCGTGGAAAGTGTGCCGCCCTCTATGGAATTGACCCGCATCTTCCCACGCTCGAGCTTGCTCTGTCCCAGCACATCGTGGACTACGCCGACAGCGACCCAGCCAAACTCCCTCCCGATGTTGATCTTGTGATTCTCGCCGCGCCCGTCCCAGTCATCATCGAACTCATTAACCAATTACCAATTCCCATTGCTCACCCCTGCATTGTGATGGACTTGGGTTCCACAAAACGGATGGTGGTCGAAGCCATGGCGAAACTTCCCGAACGCTTCGACCCCATCGGCGGGCATCCCATTTGCGGCAAGGAAAAGCTCTCGCTCGCAAATGCAGAACGCACTTTGTACTACGCCGCGCCATTTTTACTCACACCGCTCGAAAGAACTTCACAACGCGCCATCTCTGCCGCCAATCAAATCATCGAAGCGCTGGGAGCCAAAGGTAAAATCCTTGAGGCTTCAGAACACGACCGCATCCTAGCCGCGACAAGTCATTTGCC
>DAOTXI010000432.1:0-1944 GCA_034435475.1 Anaerolineales bacterium | reverse complement strand
ATTCTTAAAGAAAAGGGTACAATAGCTGTGCAAAAGGTGGCTAAGCCATCTCTAAACCCTGCCTAACCGAGGAAGAACCATGCTCAGCAAATCGCCCGCCTTTAATTTGAAGGCAGTTTTACGCGAAACGGGACTCGCCGCAGACACCCTGCGCGCTTGGGAACGCCGCTATGGGCTCCCCACCCCGCAACGCACAGCGGGCGGTCATCGTTTGTATTCGCAATATGACATCGAAACCATCAAATGGCTGATTGTGCGGCAAGCCGAGGGACTTTCGATCTCTCGCGCCGTGGATCTGTGGAATGAACAAACCGCCTCCGGCTCCGACCCGTTGGCTGCTCTTGCGCCAACGAGCATGATCCTCACTCAAAGCGTATCTGCCACCATCCCCGCCGACACCACGCTGAACGGCATCCGCGCCGAGTGGATTCAAGCCTGCATGAACTTCAGCGAAGCGCAAGCCGAACAAGCCTTAAACAAAGCCTTCTCGATCTTCCCCGTCGAAGCCGTTTGCGTGGATGTGTTGCAAAAAGGCATGTCTGAAATCGGCAGGCTCTGGTATGAGAATCGCGCCAGCGTGCAGCAGGAACATTTTGCCTCGGGTCTTGCCATGCGTCGGTTGGACGCGCTGCTCAGCGCCTCCCCCGCCCCCACCCGCCCGCAGACGATTTTGATGGGTTGTCCTTCCAGCGAATGGCATACCTTCACATCACTCTTGCTTGCCCTGCTCCTGCGCCGCCGCGGACTGAACGTGATCTACCTCGGCGCAAACGTGCCCACCGAACGCTTTTCAGAGACGGCGCAAAAGGTGAAAGCCAACCTGGTCTTGCTCGTCGCGCAGACGTTAAGCAGCGCCGCCCACCTGCAACATGCCGCACTCTCGCTAAACGCCCAAAAAATAAACGTCGCTTTTGGCGGGCGCATCTTCAACCTTCGCCCCGGCATTGTGGATTACATCCCCGGTCATTATCTCGGCGTCACCCTCGAAGGCTCGGTCAACGAGGTCGAATCCCTGCTCAGCGGAATCAGCAAACCGCGCAAGATCAAAGCCGCCGCGCAGGAGTACCTCTCTGCCCAGCATGGCTTCAACGCCAAACGCGCCCACATCGAAAGCACGCTCAAACTAAGCCTGCCGCCCTTATCCATTGGCACAGAGGAATTGGATGCCAGCATTCAACACCTGGGTCACAACGTCTCTGCGGCGTTGCAATTTGGCGACATGGAACATCTCTCTGAAGAGATGGAGTGGCTGAAAGTTCTGCTTCACACCTATAACCGTCCCAAAAAGGAACTGGCAGTCTTTATGGAAAGTTACTCCAACGCCATTGACGCCCATATCAACGGGCAGGGCGACCCCATCAAAAAATGGCTGCGAGAGTATGCCGCAAACGATTGACATAAATTTGACCGCCGACGGCAGACCGTGGTCAGCGGTCGGCGGTCAATACCGAGTAGGCGAATCATTTTGCGCAGTCCCAATGTATAAAAGGGAAGCCAATGATGAAAGCCAAACCTGGCTACGAAGAATACACGGCTCGCACCAAAACCTTCTTACCCTGGTTTTCTAAAAAATAATATGACAACAAACATCTGGTGGATTCGACGTGACTTAAGACTCACGGATAACGCCGCGCTTCATTCCGCGCTCAAGGCTGGTTCTGCGCTTCCGGTCTTTATCCTCGACCCGGCATTCGACAACTTATCTGAACGGCGCAAGAACTTTCTGTACGAAGGCTTGTCTGCGCTCGATCAGGAATTGGAAAAGCGCAATTCGTATCTCGTCATACGCAAAGGCAAGCCAATAGACGCGTTGCGTCAACTCTTCGACGAGATCAAAGCCGAAGCCATTTACGCCGAAGAGGATTACACGCCCTATGCGCGCAAACGAGACGAGTTCATTCAAAAACTTCTACCCTTAAAATTGATTCAAGGGCAGACCGTTCA